>CAMYMY010000518.1 GCA_947259625.1 uncultured Kiloniellales bacterium
CTCCCGCTGCGCGGGACCCTCCCTCTCCCGAGGGGAGAGGGCAATTTTGCCGACAAGGGACAAGGGATTCGACCGGGCGGCAGTGGCTCCGGTTCGGCCATGACAGAACGTGGGATGGAGCCCCTAGAAGACTGATTTCCCGAGTTATTTTTCGGCCCGGCTCCCAGCCCCGCGTTCAGCCGGCGAAGAGCAGGCCGCGGCGGGCCGCCATCCGGCGGCCGAGCTCGGCCAGGTCCTCCGGGGTCAGGCGCTCGAAGGCGGCGGGCAGGACGACCCGGTTCTCCAGGGCCTGGTGGCCGCGCTGAAGCTTCACAAAGGCGTGCACGTAGTGCCGGAACATCTCCGGATCCCTGGGCGCCTCGCCCTCGGCGATGAGGCGCAGGGACGCGAACAGCGAGTGGCCCTGCTCGATGTCGTCCCGGTGCTCCTGGCGCAGCACTGCGAGCGAGGACAGCAGCTCGTCGTGGGCGCCCGTTTCCGGGACCGGAGAGCGCCGCTCGAGAAGCGGAAAGAGGTCTTCTTCCTCGTCGGCCCTGTGCAGCGGCAGGTCGGTCTCCAGGAAACCCAGGATCGCGGCGGCGATCGCGGGCGCCTCGGCGGCCGCCGGGTCCTTGGCCAGTTGGACCAGATTCTCGCATTGCCGGCGCAGGCGCTCGTGCATGCCGTAGAGAAATTCGATCGGCTCTCGAAAATCTTCCGGCCCGAACGTCGTTCCCGCTTCCTTACGGCCAGTTGCTTCGCTGCACATCGGCCCAGACCCGCGCGCGCCCGAAATGGCGCCCGATGGAGACAAAACTAGCACGAACTTCGATCGCCCGTATTGTTCTACATCAAGGCGGCAAACGCGCCGCCCCCCGGCAGGCGGCCCGGCGCCCAAGGCAAAGATCACTTTGCGCGAGGAGGCGCATCCGGCCATGGCTTGCGTTGCGAATCGGCGAAGACGGCGCCGGGAGCATAGCGGCCGAAGCGTTTCGTGACAGCCAAAACCGGCGCGGCCCGAACCCGGGACTTGACCGAAAAGCCCCCGCTGCCCCAATGATGGGCCGAACGGACAGCGGAGAGCGGCACTGGCGATGCGGAGACCCCACCGCCTGACCTACTGGACCCTGGGCCTGGTCCCCGGCTTGGCGACCGTCGTCCTGGGCGCGGGGCTGGTCTGGCTGCGCGGCTCGCTGCCGGACCTGGACGGCACTCACCGGCTCGCCGGCCTGGCGGCGGCGGTCGAGGTGCTGCGCGACGCCGACGGTATCGTCACCATTCGCGCCGGCGGCGAGCTGGACGCCGCCCGGGCGCTCGGCTACGTGCACGCCCAGGACCGCCTCTGGCAGATGGACTTCATGCGCCGCACCGGGGCGGGGCGCCTGTCCGAGGTCGTCGGCCCGGAAACGCTCGGCTTCGACCGGCTGATGCGCGGGCTCGGCCTCTACCGCCTGGCCGAGGCCAGCCTGGATCACCTGACGCCCGAGGTCCGCGCCCTGCTCGAGACAAGGCTGGCGGAGTTGCGCTGGCAGCTGCGGGCCCTCAACAGGCAACGAGCTGGCTCCGGCGATCGGCCGATGGCGCGCACCCAAGGTGCGTCCCGGCCTACCGCAAACCAGTCGAGCAGCTCACGCATCGAAGCGCGAATCCAACGGATTCTGGCATTGCTAGCGAAAAGGGGCATCGAAATCCGGTGACTAGTCGAGCGTCGAACGCGACCCTCGTCAGATCGGCGGATATCGAATGACAAGCGGGGCAACTCGCCGTCGATAGCTCAGCAGCCGTCCACGTATGGGGAGTTGCGACCACCCAGGGCCGGTTACTCTCCTGGCTATGGGTGACTATCACGTGCACCTGCACGACCACGGGCCTTACCAGGGGGTCGGACCACCGCTGGGCGAGTATCCGCCTGGGCATATCGAAGCCTATGTCGAGCAAGCGGCGCGAGCCGGACTCAGCGAGGTCGGGTTCACCGAGCATCTGTACCGATGCGTCGAGTCAGAATCGGTCTTGGGCCCGTTCTGGGAGAACGAACCACGTCAGGATCTGGCCGCCGAAACCGAGGCCATGGTTCGGGAGGACCGCACGCTCTCGCTCGAAACCTATGTGGAGGCAGTTGTTGCAGCTAAGAGTCGCGGCTTGCCGGTGAAGCTCGGGCTCGAGGTGGACTTCATGCCGGACAGCATCGACGCAGTGCTCGAGCTTCTCGAACCGTATCCCTGGGACTTTCTCATTGGTGCCATCCATTGGATAGGGGGTTGGTCGGTCGACTACGGCATCTCCGCCCATGAGTTCGCCCGGCGCGGAGTACGCAGGGCATACGAGGACTATTTCGCGTTGAAGACACAGCTAGCCGCATCCGGAGCGGTTGATGTACTGGCACATGTAGATGTGGTCAAGAGGTTCGGCCATGTCCCCGCCGAAGTGCCGACCGATCTGTACGCCGAAGTGGTCGAGGCGGCGGCAAACTCCGGCACTGCGGTTGAGGTATCGAGCGCCGGCCTGCGCAAGCCTATCGCTGAAATCTTCCCGACCCCCTCCCTGCTCAGGATGTTCAACTAGGCCGGGGTTCCGATAACACTGGAGTCTGATGCGCACGAGCCCGCCAATTGCGGGCGCGATGCTTCAACTCTCGCCCGAGAGGCGCGCGCCG
>CAMYMY010000519.1 GCA_947259625.1 uncultured Kiloniellales bacterium
CAGCCCTTGGCTGACCTTGTATGCGCCCTGGTATTCGGCGACCTCCTCGCCCATCAGAAAGACGGACTCGTCGCGGCGCATCTCCTCGGCCATCGCGTCGCGCAGGGCCTCGCGCACGGTCAGGGTCACGGTGGCTCCGGTCCACTCGGGCTCGGAGGCCGGATTGGCGGGCGCCGGGACCGTGCCCGAGGACGCCGCGGCCGGGAGCGGTATTTCGGTCACGGCGGGCGCTTCGGCCACCTCGGGTATAGGCGCGGGTGCGGGTGCTGAGGCCGGAGCCGCGGTCTCGAGCGCGGCGGCATCCTCGCCTTCCTCCAGCAGCAGGGCGATCACCGTGTTGACCGCGACGCCTTCCGTACCTTCGGCAACGGCAATCCGGCCGAGGATGCCCTCGTCGACCGCCTCGACCTCCATGGTCGCCTTGTCGGTCTCGATCTCGGCGATCACGTCGCCGGCCGCGATCCGGTCGCCCTCCTTGACCTGCCATTTGGCGAGCGTGCCCTCGGTCATGGTGGGCGAGAGCGCCGGCATCAGGATTTCGACGGGCATTGGCCCTCTCCCAGGTTGCCTCTCCGCGGTTGGCCGCGGTTCAGGCCTCGATGTAGACGTCGGTGGTGAGCTCGGACGGATCCGGCTCGGGGCTGTTCTGGGCGAACTCGGTGGCCTCCGAGACGATCGCCTTGACCTCGCGGTCGATCTGCTTCAGCTGGTCGGCGTCGACCAGGCCCAGATCCAGGATGCGCGCCTTCAGGCCTTCGATCGGGTCCTGCTCCTGGCGCACCTTCTGGACCTCTTCCTTGGAGCGGTATTTCGCCGGGTCCGACATCGAGTGGCCGCGATAGCGGTAGGTCAGCATCTCCAGGATGTAGGGCCCCTTGCCGCCGCGGGCGTGGGCGACCGCCTTCTTGCCCGCCTCCTTGACCGCCAGCACGTCCATGCCGTCGACCTGCATGCCCGGGATGCCGTAAGCCTGGCCGCGCTGGTAGAGGTCGGTCCGGGCCGAGGCCCGCTCGATGCTGGTGCCCATGCCGTATTTGTTGTTCTCGATCACGTAGACGACCGGCAGCTTCCAGAGCGAGGCCATGTTGAAGGCCTCGTAGACCTGGCCCTGGTTGACCGCGCCGTCGCCCAGGTAGGTCAGGGCCACGCTGTCCTCGTTGCGGTACTTCTTGCCGAAGGCGATGCCCGTACCCAGCGGCACCTGGGCGCCGACGATGCCGTGGCCGCCGAAGAAGCCCTTCTCGCGGCTGAACATGTGCATGGAGCCGCCCTTGCCCTTGGAATAGCCGCCGCGCCGCCCGGTCAGCTCCGCCATCACCCCGCGCGCCTCCATGCCGCAGGCCAGCATATGGCCGTGGTCGCGGTAGGAGGTGATCACCGCGTCGTCGGGGGTGATCGCCGCCTGCATGCCGATGACGACCGCCTCCTGACCGATGTAGAGGTGGCAGAAGCCGCCGATCAGCCCCATGCCGTACATCTGGCCGGCCTTCTCCTCGAAGCGCCGGATCAACAGCATGTCCCGGTAGTGCGCGAGAAACTCTTCCGGCGAGGCCTCGGCGATCGCAGAGGCCTTGGCCTTCGTTCGGCCCGAGTTCCGCTTTACCGGTGCCTTCTTGGCACCCGTCGTCTTGCCCGCCATTCGCCGCCCCCAAGAATCACGACCCGCCAACGCGGCCGGCTGCCTGGCCCCGTTTGACCGGAGCGCTTCGAGCCCGCGGATGCAAACTAGGCTGAGCTTGAATAAAATGCAAGAGTTCTCACAATATATTGATTATATTAGGATAATCTATATTTAACTAGTTTTCGATTAATTTACTTTTGGGCCGGATTGCCACCGCCCGGCTGGAGCACCAGGTAGTCGTCCGGCCGCCCGAAGTTCAGGATCAGCCGGGCCTGTTCCTCCAGCATGTCTGGGTCGAGGTGGTCGGGTCGCATCAGGCCGACATCCCGGGCCAGGCGCGCCTGCACCTGGGCCAGCTGCCGGTCGAGCGCCCGGGCCTGCGCCAGCTCCTGCTCGAGGCGCAGCCGGGCCAGCACCCCGCGGTCGCCCTGCACGGCGTGGTAGCCGAAATAGGCGGCCAGGCAGGCCAGCAGCACTTGCGGCGCGATCTGCCGCGCCCGGCGGCGGATTTCGTAGAGCACAGGCATCGCCCCAATCGAATCACAGAGCGAATCGTCTCGTCAACAAGAAAATCCAAACGATTCCAATAAGATTTCAGAGGTGGAACCGCGGCAGATTTAAGAAACAGGTTTTTCCACGCTGGTCTCCCAACCATCATACTCGCCGCCATACTCTTTGGCTTTGTCCATGAGCAGAATGGTATAGCGCGAGATTTCAGCGATCATTGGGGCGCCGTGGTGAAAGAGCTGTATGCCGTACCGCGCACTTTGTTCATTCGGTTCGGACAGGCTGTCGACTGCGAAGCCTTGCCCTTCCGCCCAACGCCTGAATTCCTCGAGCTGGCTCGGTTCCGGAAAATACGCCCAGTGATCCACACGGCGCTCCGCCTCCAGGCTGTCGCCATGCTCTTCCAACTGCTCGATGACCTTCAAGTCCAGAATGACCCGCCAGTCTTGCGCAGTCGGGAATAGATCTTGCCAATACCCTTTCTTCTCGGGGTCGTCCGTCA
>CAMYMY010000520.1 GCA_947259625.1 uncultured Kiloniellales bacterium
AAATTATTCTGAGGGCCTGGAGACGCAAGATTGATTCGCCAAGCAGACCGCTGGCGCAATGATGATTCGCACTCGAGTCCCTCTCGATCTCATTGTTGCGTTGCTAGTCTTTTTGCTGGGAATTTTGCAAGTGGCTCTACTGTCCCCTTTTTAGCTGTCCCCTTTTTAGAACCGGGGGCTGTTTTCCTGGCATTCCCCCGGAACGATATGATATATATTGATATACATCGTCACACCCGAGGAAACCCGCGATGCAGAGCATGTTGATCTATTTGGAGCCGGAACAGAAGGCGCGGCTGAAGCGCCGGGCCGAGGCGACCGGCGGCTCGGTGTCCAGGGAGGTTCGCGCGGCGATCGAGCAATACCTCAACGGCGCCACGCCCGCCGAGGTCGAGGCCCTCGACGCCCTGTCCCGCCAGGCCGAGACGGACTTGGCCGGGATGCGGACCGACCTCGGCGACATCGTCGCCATGGTCCGGGACGCCATGGCGGAGATCGACGCGATCCGCGCGGGCAAGTCCGAAACGTGAGCGGCATAGGCGAGATCCTGGACCGGCTGTCCGGCGTCGCGGTGGTCAAGGAGCAGGTCGCGGCGGTCAAGAGCGAGATCGCCCGGATCCTGCCGCTTCTGGTCGACCACGAGCGCCGTCTGACGCGGCTCGAGACGCGGTCCGAAGCCGCCGGGCCGCCGAAAGTGCCGGCGCGCTCGAAGACACCGAAGACGTGAAGCGCGGGGCGGGTAGGGTTCGGTGGTCCCCCCGCTGGGTCATTGGTAGAGGATCTGCCAGAAGATGATCAGGTTGCCGATCATGGCCACGGCGAAGCTCAGGGTGCGCAGCCAGGGGATGCCGGCGTACATGACGCCGATCTGCACGACCCGCGCCCAGAAGAACAGCTGCGCGCCCAGCACCGTCGCCGGGTTGGAGACGCCGACGGCATGGGCGACCAGCACCAGCACGGCGAAGGGCGCCAGGTTCTCCACCAGGTTCATGTGCGCCCGGTGCCCGCGCTGCGCCCAGTCGGGCAGGTCCTCCGTGCCGCCGCTGGGATAGCGGACGGCCCGGCTCAGGCCGCGCGCCTTGATTGCCGCCAGGATATAGGGAATCCAAACGACGAGGCTGATGAAGGCCGTATAGGTCAGCAGCCGCAATTCGGTCGTCAGGGTCATGTCCGCGCTCATGGTCCAGTCTCCCGATTGTGAGATGGCGCCGCTTGCGCCTGGAATCGCGGCAATTGTGCCGGGATCGCGGCGGCGGGGCAAGGCGAAGCCTGCGATCGCGGGCCGCTTAGGCCAGGTTCCGGCGGTGTCAAAGTATTAACTTCCCGAGGCTAGAGTGGCCGAGCCTGCCGGAACGTATTTGGTGCGGCGAACGGACCCGAAGGCCATGCACGTACTCTTTGTCGACGACGACGAGGCGTTGGCCCAGGGCGTCGAGATGGCCTTGCGCGAGAACGGCCATGTCTGCGAGGTCACCGACCTGGGCAAGGAGGCGCTGACGCTTTCCAAGCGCAACGCCTACGATATCGTCGTGCTCGACGTCGGCCTCCCCGACATCGACGGATGCCATGTGGTCCGGCGCATGAAGATGGAGGGAATCGACACCCCCGTTCTGCTGCAGTCCGGCCTGATCGACCCGGAGCTGTCGGCCGAGGCGGAAAGCCTGGGCGTCGAGGATTTCCTCCCCAAGCCCTTCAGCATCGCGGAACTGATCGAGCGGATGGAGGCGATCCTGGCGCGCTCGGGAATCGGCGCGCCCGATCCGGTCCCCGAGGCCCCGGGCCCCGAGGCCCCGGGCCCCGACTCCCCGGGCGACACGGCGCCTTGCGAACCAGGGTGCCCCGCGCAGCAAATCCCGGAGGCCAGCCCGGCGCCGACCCGGCTCCCCGACGCCCAGCCCAAGGCGGCCCCCAGGGCGGCGCCCGCACCGCCGCCCGCACCACGGCCCGCACCGGCGCCCAGACCGGAGGTCGAGGCCAAGCCCGCGCCCCGGCCAGCCGCGGAGGCCCCACCGAGGCCGCCCGCCGAAGCCTCTCCCGAGCCCGCGGAGCAAACCGCTCCGCCGCCGCGGCCGGCCGCCGTAGCGGCGGCCCGGGCGGCGCTTCTCGCCGAGCCGGAAACGCCGACCGGCCTGCAGGCTGTGTCCGAGGCGATGGCCGAACGCGGCGCCAAGGCGCTTGCGAAAGCGATGACGACGGCCCGGACCGCCATCGGCCCGAAAGCGGACTGCGCGGTCGAGCCACGGTCCGACGGCGACCCGAAGGCCGCGGTGGACGCGAATCCGGACTCCGAGGCCGAAAGCGGCGCCGGAAGGCTCTCCAAGGCCATGGCGAAGGCCCGGGGAGCGCTTTCCGGCGAGCCACTGTCGAAGGTCATGGCGAAAGGGCGGGCGGCTCTCGACGCCAAGCCGCTCGGGCAGTTCGCGGCCGACGCCAAGGCCGCGCTCGGCGCCAAGTCGCTCTCCAAAACCGCGGCGAAAGCCCGGGCGGCGCTCGTCGCCAAGGCAAAGGCCCCGACCGGGCCGCAGCCGGCGTCCGAGCCGGAGTCCGAGCCCAATGCCGGACCCGCGGCCTCGAGCAGGCCGGACTCGACGCCGGACTCCGAGGCGCCGGACTCCGAGGCGCCGCCGTCTCCGCCGCCGGCCGCGCCGCGAACCGAGGCCGACGCACCCGGCGATCCGGAGCCTCCCTCCGAAGTCGACGCGGCGCCCGCCAGCGAGGCCGCAGGCCCGTCGGCTCCGGACGCCGAACCGGAACCCGTGGCCGAGACCGAATGGCGGGAGTCGGAACAGGCGCAGCCGCAAGGCGCGCCAAGCGGCGCGGCCGAATCCGACGACGAGCCCGATACGTCAAGCGAGCCGGACTCTCTGTCCGAATTCAAGGCAGCGTCCGGCGACGTACCGGCCGGTCCATCCGCTCCGGAACCCGAGCCGGAGCCTGAGCCGAAGGACGAGGCCGGGACCGACTGGCTGAAATCGGAGCCGTCTCGAATTCTGGACGCCCAGGCGACCGAAGCCGAGCCCGATGCGCCCGGCGAACCGGACTCTCTGTCCGAATTCGAGGCCGCGCCCGATGACGAGCCCGATGCGCCCGGCGAACCGGACTCTCTGTTCGAATTCGAGGCCGCGCCCGATGACGCGACGGCCGGTCCGTCCGAGCCGGAACCCGCGCCCGAGGACGAGGCCGGGACCGACTGGCTGGAGTCCGGGCCGCCTCACATGCTGGACGCGCAGCCGGTCGAGGCCGCGCCCGATGACGAGCCCGATTCGCCCGGCGAACCGTACTCTCTGTTCG
>CAMYMY010000521.1 GCA_947259625.1 uncultured Kiloniellales bacterium
CTGACCATCACCGGGACCAACGCGCTCGAGATCGTCGACCGCCTCAACGACGAGACGACCCGCGACGCGATCCATAACGCCCTCGACCGGCTGACCGAGCTGCACCGCGTCGGCGCGCTGGACACCCTGTTCGATGCGGTCACCGTGATGCACGCGGCCCGCTCGGCCGCGACCGACGGCATGCTCGAGCGGCTCTTCGTGTTCCTCGAGCACATGGTCAACACCGTGGGCACCGAGGACCTGGCGATCCTCGCCGACGAGACCAAGGGGGCGATCGACGACGCGGCGGCCGAGACCGCCGGGCTTTCGCCCAAGGGCGGCCTCCTGGCGACCGTGTCGCTGCTGGGCCAGCCGGACACCCAGCTCAGCCTGCGGTTCCTGCTCTCCGTCGCCAGCAAGCTGCGGGAGCGCTCGGGGACCTGAGCGCGACCGACCGGGACTTGAGACCGTCGCGTTAAGGGCCGCGCGGCCGGCCCTGCGCGCGATGCCGGGCGTGCAGGCCCTTGGCCCGGCCATTGCTTTTCGGCCATCGACCCGGCAGGATCGAGCTCGGATCTCGAGTCACGAAGAACTGGGATGACGGGAAGGAGAGGCGGGTATGCGCCTATGGCTGGCGGCTCTGCTCGTGCTTGGTTTTGTCGCTCCGGCGACGGCCAATGCCGGCATGCGGGAGTTTTACGGAGACTATAAGGGATACGGCTTCGCGGAGGACACCACCGGGCCCTTCATAAACACCGAACGTGATTTCGAGCTGTCGATCGTCCCCTTGGAGCCGGACGGTTTCGAGATCTCGTGGACGACCATCAAGCGAAAAGGCGACAGTCCGAACTCGCTGGAGGCGACCATGTCGCGCAGCACGGCGAGGTTCCGTCCGTCGGGCGAGCCCGGCGTCTATCATGCCCCGGACAACGGCGCGCCGCTGGAAGGGGGGACGTTGTCCTGGGCACGGATGCACGACGACATCTTGACCGTGTACCGTATGGTGGTCGATCAGAGCGGCGTGCCCGAGCTGCACGTCTATCGCCGCATGCAGACAGCCAAGGGGCTGGAGCTTTACTTTACCGCGGTGCGCGACGGCAAGGCGACTCGGACCGTCAGGGGGCGCTATCGGCGGCAATGAAGGCGCGGAGGCCCGGCGCCGGCTCTGCCGGGGCCGGCAATTGGCGGCCAGGTCGTTCTAATGGGACTCGGGGCCGGTTCCGGCGGTGTTCCGGGCCCGCGCCCGCGCCAGCTGGCTTTCCCGAAAGGCGATGACGGTCGCGCCGGCGAAGATCAGGGTGCCGCCGAGCCAGACGAAGAGGTCCGGCACCTCGCCGAACAGCAGGTAGCCGAGCGCCGAGACCCAGATCAGCTTGCAGAAGTCGAAGGGCAGGACCACGGTGGCCTCGGTCTCCTTGAGCGCCTGGGCGACGGCGAGCTGCGCCAGTGTGCCGAGCACCCCGATCAGCAGCAGCCAGAGAAGAGCCTGGACGTCCGGCGTGCGCCAGACGAACAGCGCCGGCACGAAGGACAGCAGGGTCAGCAGGATGTTCATGTAGCTGGTGATCGTCAGGCTCGACTCGCTGCGGCCGAGCAGCTTGATCACGATCAGCGTCAGGCCCCAGAGCAGCGCCGAGCCGAGGGTCAGCAGCGAGCCCGCATCGAGCGGAACCAGGCCCGGCCTGAGGATCACCAGGGCGCCCGCGAAGCCGCAGGCGATCGCCGCCCAGCGGCGCAGGCGGAAGACCTCGCCCAGCAGGACCATGGCGAGCAGCGCGGCGAAGATCGGCGCCGTGAAGGCCAGCGCCGTCACCTGCGCGATCGGCGTCAGGCTGAGCGCGGTGAAGAAGGCGAACATGGCCGTGACGTTCAGGACGGCCCGGAGCGCGTGCAGCTTGAGCCGGCGCGTGCGGAGCGGCGCGAAGCCCAGGCGCAGGAACCAGGGCAGGAACACGATCAGGCCGAAGAAGTTGCGGAAAAACGCGATCTGAATCGGGTGCAGCTCGGCCGAGACGTGGCGGATCAGCGCGTGCATGAGCGAGAAGCCGAGCGTCGAGAGCAGCATCAGCACGATGCCGCGCGTGGCGCCGGGCAGGCGCGCCCAGTAAGCGCTCGGCCGCGATCCCATGAAGGTAGCTCGGGGGTGGTTCAAGCGGGCCGGCATCCTAGCCGGACCCGGGGCCGGGCGCCAGCGGCCAAAAAAGCAAACGAGCCCATGCACGGTAAAAGATCGTTTGACTCCAAGGGGTTATGGGGTGCCGGCGGAGCAGGGTGCGCGGCGTAAGCTATTGAGAACAAAGATTTCACCACAGCCTCCCTTCGCCCGCCGAAGCGGGCTTCGCGAAGGCGGGAGGCACCAAGACCACGGAGCAACCAAACGCTGAACCACGAAGGTTCGGGCGGACCGTGGCGCCAGTGGCGCCGCGTAAGCCGCGCGAACGAGGCACAAAGACACAAGTCCCCCTTTCTGTCATCACCGGGCCATGACCCGGTGATCCAGGGCGGCGTCTGTGGCATGCACTGTTCTGGATTGCCGGATCGCGTCCGGCAATGACAAGAGAGGCGGTTGGTTCTCTCTGCGTCTCTGTGCCTCCCGCCTTCGCGAAGCCCGCTTCGGCGGGCGAAGGGAGGCTGTGGT
>CAMYMY010000522.1 GCA_947259625.1 uncultured Kiloniellales bacterium
CGGCAGCAACCCGCTGCCGATCGTCATCCCCTGCCATCGGGTGATCGGCAGCACGGGCAAGCTGACCGGCTTCGGCGGCGGCCTCGACACCAAGGCGGCCCTCTTGGCGCTCGAACGACAGGGCCGGGGCGGTGTCGCGGAACAGACCGCGTTCCCGTTTGCCCGAGAGGCCTGACCGCCCCGAGCCGTTGGGGCAGTGGCCCCAGCTCCGTCGGTTCGGCCCTGTGACTCGGCTGGCGGGCGCTTAACACTTGCTTATGGACTTGTGCGCTACGCGTTTGCCGATCCGATGCTGGCGGGCCCTACAGGCACGGAGTCTCCGTTGACGCGTGGTCAACTCGTACTCGCGGTTGTCGTCGTTGCGGCTGTGATCATCCTGCCGCGGCTGTTCTTTGACCGGGATACCGCACAAATGCGCGACGATCCGGCACTCGCCGGTTTCTTTGAATCAGTGGCCCCCTATCTCGACCGCGAACAGCCCGCCACCAGGGTAATGGACTTCGAACGGCTGTTCGCTGCCGTCTATGCCCGCGTGATGGAGCACTATGTCGATCAGCTGGACGAGGCGGTCCTGATCGATGGCGCGATCTCCGCGGTGATGGACTTGAGCCCGATTCCCGAGGCGGAGTCCGCCGAGCATCTTTCCCATGCCGCCATCGAGGGGATGATGGCAACCCTGGATCCTCACTCGAAACTGCTCTCCGCCGAGGCATTTCGCGACATCAAGGTGCAGTCCAAGGGGCAGTTCGCCGGCCTGGGCATGGAAGTCACGATGGACGGGGGGCTTGTCAAGGTCGTGTCGCCCATTGACGGCACGCCGGCCCAGAAGGCCGGAGTCCGGACAGGAGACGTGATCACCCACGTCGATGGCGAGTCGCTGCGGGGCCTAGAGCTTTCCGAAGCCGTCGCGCGTATGCGCGGCAAATCGGGCACGAAGGTGGCCATCGACCTGCGCCGCCAGAATGGTAAGACCTTGGGGCTGACGCTCAGCCGTGAGACGATCCGTGTGCGGCCGGTTCGCTCTCGTGTCGAGGAGGGGATCGGCTACGTTCGGATTACGGCGTTCAACGAACAAACCGCCGACCAGTTGCGCCAAGGCATCGCGGACCTCGGGAGGCAGCTGGCAGGCAAGCGGCTCGACCTGGTGCTCGATCTGCGCAGCAATCCGGGCGGTCTGCGAAGCCAGGCGGTTTCTGTTGCCGACACCTTCCTGGCCGAGGGGCCGATCGTGTCCACGGTGGGTCGAATCGAAAAGCTCAACCAGCGCTTTGAAGCCAAGCCAGGCGATATCGGCGAAGGCATGGCCCTGGTCGTACTGATCGACGCCGGGTCCGCCAGCGCCTCGGAGGTGGTCGCCTCGGCCCTGCAGTACCATGGCCGGGCTGTCGTCATGGGGGCCCGGTCCTACGGCAAGGGCACGGTGCAGACGATCATTCCGCTGCCGAACGACATGGCGGTGCGCTTGTCGACCCACCGATATCATACGCCATCGGGGGCCACTTTCGACGGAACCGGAGTCCAGCCAGACGTCACGATCGTAACAGAGGGCGAGGAGTACAAGGCGGGTTGGTCCGAGCACGCGCTCGACGCCGCGAATTGTCCTCCGGTCGGAGATGAGGAGGATCGGGTCCTGGGTTGCGCGATTGCGCTGCTTCGGGCCGGGAGCATCGAAAGTTTCCTGGCCGGAATGCGGCGGTGAAAGGCTATCCCTTATCCACGGCCACGACGGCTCCGGCCTCGATCAGCGCCGCGATCTCGGCCGCCGTGTAGCCGGCCTCGGCCAGGACCTCGCGGGTGTGTTCGCCGTAGAGCGGCGCGCCCTGGGCGACCCTGCCCGGCGTCTCCGAGAAGGTGATCGGCAGGCCGAGGGTATCGACCGGGCCCAGGCGGCTGTGCTCGACCCGCGTGACCACGCCGCGTGCGAGGGCCTGGGGGTCCTGGTGCATCTCGGTGATCGACAGCACGGGGCCGGCCGGCACGCCGGCGGTCTCGAGCTTGTCCAGCCACTCCGCCGTCGTGTGCGTCTCGAAATAGGGCGTCAGCGTTTCGACCAGCGCCGGCAGGTTGGCCATGCGCGCCGCGTTGTCGGCGAAGCGCGGGTCCTCGGCCAATCGGGCGGCCTCGAGCACGTCGAGCAGGCGCAGCCAGTTGGCCTGGTTGGCCGCGCCGACGTTGATCCAGCCGTCGGCGGTCTCGAAGGCCTGGTAGGGCGCGTTCAGCGGGTGGGCCGAGCCCATCGGCCCCGGCGAGCGGCCCGTAGCGAAGGCGATGGCCGACTGCCAGTAGGTGTGCACGACGCCGGCCTCGAACAGCGAGGTGTCGACCCGCTGGCCCCGGCCGGTCTCGAGGCGCTTCACGTAGGCGGCGACGATACCGAGCGCCCCCAGTATTCCGGCCGTGATGTCGGTGACCGGGGCGCCGACCTTGACCGGCGGCCGGCCCGCGCCCTCGCCGGTGATGCTCATGAGCCCGCTCATGCCATGGGCGATCAGGTCGAAGCCGCCGCGCTCGGCGTAGGGGCCGGTGCGCCCGAAGCCGGAGATCTCGCAGTAGATCAGGCCGGGGTTGTCGGCCTTGAGCGTCTCGTAGCCGAGGCCGAGGCGCTCCATGGTGCC
>CAMYMY010000523.1 GCA_947259625.1 uncultured Kiloniellales bacterium
GACCGTGGCCCGCAAGAAGAAACCGGCCATTTCCCCGACGATTCAGTGGATCGCCCTCGGGACTCTAGCCGTCGGCATCGCCGCCGCTTGGGTCTGGTTCGCGCAGCTCAGATCGGGCGCGAGCAGCGTGAGCGTGACGATGCCAGAGCTGTCCCGAAGCGCGAAGACGGGGCAGGGCCACTTCGAGGAAAACTGCGCCCCTTGCCACGGCGCAAGCGGCGGCGGAACAGGCCAGGGCCCGCCGCTCGTCCACAAGATCTACGAGCTTGGGCATCACAGCGACGGCGCGTTCTTCCTGGCGGTCCGGCGCGGCGTACGCCAGCACCACTGGACCTTCGGCGACATGCCGGCCCAGCCGCAAGTCACGCGCGGCCAGGCCGCATTGATCGTCGAGTTCATCCGCGAGGTGCAGGCGGCCAACGGGATCTACTGACGGCGCCGCTCAGGCTCCCGCGCGGCGGCTGCGCTGGTCCACCGCCCTGCGCTTGGCGAGCCCCTGGAAGACCCTGGCGCCGACGATCAGCCAGAGGATCGGAAAGATCCACCACGGCAGTCCGGGCGCAATGACCAGCAGGACGACCGCGGCAGCGCTCGCGACCAAGGCGGCGGCCATGGCGTCCCTCTGGCGTGGATTTGCGGGCGCGTTCAGGGGCAATAGCATGGACACAGTCTGTGGCGCGGCGCCCGGCAAGGTCAAGCGGCCGGGCTGGCCCGGCGTTGTGAGCAAACGAGCCCACGCACGGTAAAAGATTGTGTGTTTTCAAGGGGTTAGGGTGCCTCGGGGGGTCGGGCGCGCGCGGCGTAAGTCATTGAAAAACAAGGGTATTTTACCACAGCCTCCCTTCGCCTGCCGACCTGCCTTCGCCGAACGACCCGTCGCCCGAAGGCTTTGGGCCGCAGGGCGGAGCCTCGGCTTCGCGCAGGCAGGAGCGGGCTTCGCGAAGGCGGGAGGCACAGAGGGCACAGAGAAACCAAGGGGTGGACCACCAAGGTTCCCGTGGACCGTGGCGCCGGTGGCGCCGCGTAAGCCGTGGGAACAAGACACCAATAGGGGCCGCGCAAGGGCGGGCCGGTAGGCCGCGGTCTCGGCGGCGGCCCGGGAAAGAGGGACAGGCACCGTTTGCCTGTCGCCAAACGGAGCCAGTCCCTGTTTCCCTCCGTGGTTCCTCTTGTGGGTTTCCCGTCAAGGCGACGCGGTTCCGTTTTGTTCTTGACAGCGGCGCTTTAGTAGGCTATATATCCTAACATCGGAAATCGTGCGGGAGACGGGCCATGGGCGATCGGATCGAGCCGGGGGACGTGCTGGCCGACGAGGGGGCGCGGCTGTCCGATTGGCTGGGCGGGCTGCTGACCCGCGGGCTCACTCTGCCCGAGGGCCTGAGCGTGGATCAGCACGCCCGCGAGATGGCCGGCGCGCGGGCCGCCGTCGCGGGCCTCGCCGGCGAGGTGTTGGACCCCGCCGGCCCGGGCATCGCCGAGCGGATCCAGGCGGCGCAGTTCGTCTCGGCCCACGCGGCCGCCATGGACTGGCAGGCCGAGGCCAACCGCCGCGACCTGCCTGTCCACGCCCGCCAGACCTGCCAGCGCCTGGCGCGCCAGCTCATGGCGCTGACGACCGCCCAGCTGGGCGGGCTCTGCCGCCTCAAGGCCGAGCGCCGCAAGGAGCGGGCCGAGGCCGCGCGCGCCGCCGAGCAGGCCCGACGCCGGGCCGAGCGCGAGACCGACGAGCGCTTCAAGGCCGGGGCCGCGGACGTCAAGGCCATGATCGCCGGCTTCGAGCGGACCGGCAGGGAGCTCGCCCGCGCCGACCGCGCGGCGCTGAAGGCCGCGCGGGAGGGCGGGCTCGACGGTGATCTCGCGGGCGATCTCGCGGGCGATTTCGGGGGCGATTTCGGGGGCGATTTCGCGGGCGCGTTCGAAGACGGGTTCGCGGAGACGGCAGGCTTCGCCCGCGCCATGGACCCCGCCGGCCCGTCCCCCGCCCCTGGCTCCGCCGGAGGCTGTGCCGAGACGAGCGCCTCGCCGGGATCCGCCGGGCCCCGGGCCCTGGGCGCCGGCGTGCCGGAGCCGCCGGACGACCCGGCGCCGCCCCTCAACCGCCGGCAGCGCCGCGCGCTCGCGCGCCTGCGGCGCAAGCGACGGCGGGAAGGGGTAGGGTGAGGGCAGACCGTGGCGCCAGTGGCGCCGCGTAAGCTGCCTGAACGGCGACGCCTGGGAGGGCCGAGCGAGTAGCCCGGTGTTATGGCCGCGGGCGGGGCGGGCCCGGTTCCATCCACGCCATTATGCAATAACGCAAGCACGACCCCCCTCCCGACCCGCTCACTACTCGGCCCCCTCGCTACTCCGCGCGCTTGGCCCAATGGCCCGCTCGCGACGGGATCCTTGCGGTGGAGCGGTGCAGTGCCCGTGTCGCCGTCGGGGCCCGATGCGGGGCGCTTCTAGTGGGCGCCCGGTCCTGACCTCTCATACCGGCGAGCCCATGACTGGACTCGCCTGTTGCCCCTCAGTCGCCGGGCGCAGACATCCGTCTGCTTGGCTGTCCTCGCTTCGCTGCGGGCGCGCGGTCGCGCTTGCCAGAGAGCCGATGAATGCCTTCATCGGC
>CAMYMY010000524.1 GCA_947259625.1 uncultured Kiloniellales bacterium
CGCAAAGGTTCTGCTGCGCCGCCCGGTCTATGGGTGGATTCAGGATTGGGTTGCGGGGAGCGTGCTGATCGCTCTCGGCGTCTGGGTGGCCGTGTCGCGCCGCGCGGCCTGAAGTCCCTTAGTCGATCCGCTTGCCCAGGCGCCCGGCCAGGTCCTGGATGTACTGCCAGGCGACGCGGCCCGAGCGGCCGCCGCGGGTGATCGACCACTCCTTGGCCTCGGCGCGGAGCGTCTTGGCGGGCAGGTCGAGGCCATAGTATCCGGCATAGCCCTCGACCATGGCGAAATAGGTGTCCTGGTCGCAGTTGTGGAAGCCGAGCCACAGGCCGAAGCGGTCCGACAGGCTGACCTTCTCCTCGACCGCTTCGGAGGTGTGGATCGCGGTCGAGCGCTCGTTCTCGATCATGTCGCGCGGCATCAGATGGCGCCGGTTCGAGGTGGCGTAGAAGATCACGTTCGAGGGCCGCCCCTCGATGCCCCCTTCGAGCACGGCCTTCAGCGACTTGTAGCTGGTGTCCGAGGAATCGAAGCTGAGGTCGTCGCAGAACAGGATGCAGCCGCGCGCCTCGCCGCGCAGGCTCTGCAGCAGGCGGGGCAGCGACGGGATGTCCTCGCGGTGGATCTCGACCAGGGCGAGGCTCGGGTGCCCCTTGGCCGCGGCGGCTTCGTTGACCTGGGCGTGCACGGCCTTGACCAGCGAGGACTTGCCCATGCCGCGCGCCCCCCAGAGCAGCGCGTTGTTGGCCGGCAGGCCGCGCGCGAAGCGCAAGGTGTTGTCGAGCAGGATCTCGCGCTGGCGTTCGACGCCCTGGAGCAGGATCAGGTCGACCCGGTTGACCTTCTCGACCGGCTCGAGCACGTCCCGGTCGGCCTGCCAGATGAAGGCCTCGGCGCTTTCCAGCGGGGCGGAGGCCGGCGCCGCCGGCGCCAGTCTTTCCAGCGCGCCGGCGATGCGCTCGAGAAGCTGCGGCAGGTCGTTGGTCGGGCGTTTGGTCATGGCGGTCCCGGTCGCTCCTGCGCGGCCCGGAGGGCCGCGGACGGGCGCCGAGCCTAGCCAGCGCCCACCACGGCGTCAATCTGGACTGGCATCTTGTAAAGACCGGAGCAATCGGCGAGCCTTTGTGATATCCGCGTCTCCGGACCGGGGGACGGCTTCCCCGACCCGGCTGGGAGATCTGCGGTGATGCGCTGGGATCGGATCATGCTCAACGGTGCGCGACCTCTTGATGTGGTCCATTTCGCCGCCCTCGCGTTGATGGGCGCCGGAAGCGTGGTGGTTTGGAACCTCGCGGCCCAGGCCCGCTGGTTTCTGGTCGTCGATCTCCTGCTGATGGCGGTCCTGGCCGGCCTCGTGGCGGGCCCGCTTTCCAAATGGGGTCCGGCGACGGCGGCGACGGTTCGAATGGTCGTTTCGATCGTTCTGGTCGCGACCTTGTTTGCCCAAATGTCGGTGATCGTTCCCAACCTGCACCCGCTCACCTACGACGCTGAGCTGCTGCGGATCGACAAGGAGTTGCTGGGTTTCGATCCGAACAGCTCTATTGATTTCCTGCACAACCGGATTCTTACGGATCTGTTTTCCATCGGTTATTTCAGTTTTTATTTCATACCGATCGCGTTCTTCGTCGTATTGTACCGGGCAAGATCGTTCGAGTGGATCGAACGGGCGAACCTGGCCGTTATCACCGGCTTCTACGTCTCTTTCCTGGGCAACGCGATTTTCCCGGCGCTGTCGCCGTTCCGTTACGTCGAAGCCGAAACCCAACTGGCCGGCTTGTGGTTCTACGACCACCTCCATTACGCGGTCGACACGCTGGAGCCGCACAAGTTCAGCGCCTTTCCGAGCGGCCATATCCTGGTGGCTGCGATCGTGGTCATTCTCGCCGCCAAGTGGCGGCGCGATGTGCTCCCCTATTTTCTCTTCTGGGGCGCCGTCCTTTGGCTGGGAACGATCTATCTGCGCTACCACTACCTGATCGACACCCTCGTCTCCATTGGCCTCGCTCCCTTGTGCGTCTGGGCCGCCCAGCTGGTCCCGGCACGCCTTTGCGGCCCGGCGAGCCAAGGGGGTTGAGAGGCGCACCAGGGCCGTTACGGCCGACTTCGCCGCGGGCCTCGGACGACGTTGCAATTCGCGGGCGGGCGGGTATAGTCCGCCGGTCCGAGCCGCCGAGAAGGGAAGGGGTCCTAGATGTTCATTTCGCCGGCCTACGCGCAGGCCCTTGGGGGCGACGGCGCCTCGACCATGACCTCGCTTCTGCCGCTGGTCCTGATCTTCGTCGTCTTCTACCTGCTGCTGATCCGTCCGCAGCAGAAGAAGATGAAGCAGCACCGGGACATGGTGGCGGCGCTGCGCCGCGGCGACCGGGTGGTGACCGGCGGCGGCGTGTTCGGCACCGTGACCAAGGTGCTCAGCGACACCGAGCTGCAGGCGAAGGTGGCCGCTGCCATGCGTGCTGCTGACATCGGTATCGGCGACCGGATCGCAGGCTTCATTCCCAATCGGCCAGAGGCGGTGGTCGCAATGCTCGCCGCGGCCAGCATCGGTGCCATCTGGTCTTCATGTTCACCTGACTTTGGCATTGAGGGCGCGCTC
>CAMYMY010000525.1 GCA_947259625.1 uncultured Kiloniellales bacterium
CGCGTCAAGCTGTCCAAGGAGCTGTCGCGCCGGGCCACGGGGCGCACGCTCTACATCCTGGACGAGCCCACGACCGGCCTGCACTTCGAGGACGTCAAGAAGCTGCTCGAGGTGCTGCACGCGCTGGTCGAACAGGGCAACACGGTGGTCGTGATCGAGCACAACCTGGAGGTCGTCAAGACCGCCGACTGGATCCTCGACCTCGGCCCCGAGGGCGGCGACAAGGGCGGACAGGTGGTCGCGACGGGCACTCCGGAAGAGGTCGCGGAAGCGCCCGGCAGCTACACCGGCGAATACCTCGCACCGCACCTGCGCCTTCGGCTTCCGGGGACCAAGAAACGGGCGTGAGGCGGGCTAATCGGTATCTGAGATCCGCTGCGCCGTCGCGAGCGCGCCTTCAATGTCGCCCGCCCGAGCCTGGGCCGAGGCGATGAGGAGCAGCGGCAGGCTCCGGTCCTTGGGGGTGAGGCCCGCCACGATCTCGAGCGCCAGCTCGGCCGTCGCTTGGGCTTCGGCTCTTTCCCCCGCGTCGGCCAGGGCCGCGGCCAACCGGGCGACGATCCAGACCCGGTCGGGATCGACCGGCGGCTTGTCGGGATCCGCTTCCGGCTCGAGCGCGATCTGCAGCAGCTCCGCCGTCGCCCAGGCATCGCCCGAGACGGCCGCTTTGTAGGTGTGCAGGTCTGCGTTCCCCTCGGCGCCACGAAAGCCGGGCAAAGGCCCTCGCGAGAGCCCGGTGCCTGGCCCGGCCCGTGTCTCTGCGACCGTCTTCAGGGCCCTGGCCCGCGCGCCGGAGTCCTCGATCGCGCGCGCCGCCTCCAAGGCCAGTTCGGTGGTGCGGTCCGCGTCGGCCGAGTCACCGGCCTCGGCCTGGGCGGCCGCGACCCGGATCAGGGCCCGGATGCGCGGCCGGGCCTCCGGGAGCAGAATGAGCGAATCGAGCGCGCCATGAACGTCCACGGCAATCGCCTGCGCGATCGCGATCAGAAGGCCCGCGTCGCCGCCGGCTACGTTGGCGATCGCCTGCGCCGTCTCGAGCGCGGCGGGCGTGTCGCCAGCCTCGACCTGGATCTCCGATACCCAGGCCAAGGTCTCGGCCTGGATATTCGGGTCCGCGATCTCCGAGAGCGATTCACGCGCGCCGGGCACATCTCCCACGACCGCCTGCGCCCAGGCCGCCAAGGCCGTGAACATGGCCTGCTCGCCGGTTTTCGGAATCGTCTCCGCCGCTTCCAGGGCCCGGTCCAGGGTGGCGGCGGCGCCCGCCTCGTTCCCCGCCTCGGCCTGCGACAAGGCGATCAGAACGAAGGCCAGGGCGCGGTCCCGGGGCTCCGCGATGCCCTCGGCGAGCGCGAGCGCGCCGCCGGCGTCGCCCGCCCGGGTCCGCGCCACAGCCGCGGCGCCCAGGGCCATGCCGCGGGTGTCGTCCGTCACGGCCAGGGCCGTCTCCACGGCGAGCGCAGCGGTCTTCCCTGCCCCGGCCCGGTCTCCCGCCTCGGCCTGCGCCCGCGCGATCTCGCCGAGCGCCATGGTGTGCATGACCTCAACCGGCGGCTCGCAGGCCGCGAGCACCAGGGCCGAAAGAACCGCTGCCAAGAGCCTTTTCATCACCCAGATCCTCATTTCCGTGGGCCGGCTTTGCGCCGAACGATCGAGACGGGTTATGCCGTACAAAGATGGCGTGGATATGGTGGAATTGCGGAATTCCCGGACCGAGGGGTGCCCCCACACCTCACACCTTGTCTCCCCTTGCCGACCGCGGTCTTCGACCTCACATTGAGGCGATGGATTCGCTCGTCGCCGATACGACCCCGCCGCCTCTCGCCGTAGAAGCCCGCACGCGGGTCGCGCCGGTGATCGACTGGCTGCTCGCCGAGCGCATCGGCCTCGCCCACTCGCCGGAGCTGTTCGGTCGGTTCTGCGACCGTTTCGCCCAGACCGGCGTGCCGCTCGACCGCGCGACCATCCACATACCCCAGCTCCACCCGCAGCTCCGCGCCCGCTCCATGCTCTGGCAGAAGGACAGCGGCGAGGTGTCGGAGACCAATCGGGCGCACGGCATCGAGACGACAGGCGACTACCTCGAGAGCCCGGTGCGCCGGATCTTCGACGGTGGCCAAATGATCCGCCGGCACATCGAGGCGCCCGACTGCCCGCGCGACTTTCCGATCCTGGAGGAGATCGAGCAGGAGGGGTGCACGGACTATACCATGTGGCCGCTGCCGTTCTCCAGCGGCGGCTTGGTCAATGCCCTCAGCTTCGCGGCCAAGCGCCCGGGCGGCTTTTCGGAGCGCGACTTGGCCGCGATCGAGGCGGTGCTGCCGGCCTTCGGCGCGGTCATGGAGATGGCCCACCTGCGGCGCACGGCGCGCACCCTGCTCGAGACCTACCTGGGGCCGACCTCCGGCGGGCGCGTGCTCTCCGGCGCGATCAAGCGCGGCGACGGCGAGGTCATCAACGCGGTGCTCTGGTACTGCGACCTGCGCGGCTTCTCCGAGCTATCCGAGACACTGCCGCTCGACGAGGTGATCGGCCTCTTGAACGACTACTTCGAGGCTATGGCACGCCCGGTCAAGGCGGCAGGCG
>CAMYMY010000526.1:0-2583 GCA_947259625.1 uncultured Kiloniellales bacterium
GGCGGCACCGGCTGGTCGCCCGTCCAGCGCTACATCTTCGAGGAGGAGCTCGCGCTGGGCGCCACGCCGCCGATCATCGCCTTCGGCCTGCACATGGTGGGCCCGGTCCTCATCGCCTTCGGCAGCCAGGCGCAGAAGGAGCGCTGGCTGCCGCGTATCCTCGCCAGCGAGGACTGGTGGTGCCAGGGCTATTCGGAGCCGGGCGCCGGCTCCGACCTCGCCGCGCTCAAGACCCGCGCGCTTCGCGACGGTGGCACCTATATCGTCAACGGCGCCAAGACCTGGACCACCTACGCGCAGCACGCCGACATGATGTTCTGCCTGGTGCGGACCGCGGACACGGGCAAGAAGCAGGAGGGCATCTCCTTCCTGCTGATCGACATGAAGAGCCCGGGGGTCACGGTGCGTCCCATCACGACGATCGACGGCGGACAGGAGATCAACGAGGTCTTCCTCGACGACGTGCGGGTGCCCGCGGAGAACCTGGTGGGCGAGGAGGGCAAGGGCTGGACCATCGCCAAGTTCCTGCTCGGCCACGAGCGCACCGGCATCGCCGCGGTCGGCCGCTCGAAGAAGCAGCTCGGGCGGGTCCGGGAGATCGCGGCCCGGGAGCTGTCCGGGGGGCGGCCACTGATCGAGCAGGACCGGTTCAGCGAAAAGATCGCCGAAGTGGAAGTCGACCTTTTGGCGCTCGAGTCCGTCGTCCTGCGGGTGCTGTCGGACGAGGCGGCCGGCCGCGCGCCCGGGCCGCAGGCCTCGCTGCTCAAGATCAAGGGCACCGAGGTGCAGCAGGCGATCACCGAGCTGCTGTTCGAGGCGGTCGGCAACTACGCCCATCCCTATGTCGCGGAGGCCCTGGAGGCTGGTTGGAACGAGGCACCGATCGGTCCGGACTACGCCGCCACGATCGCGCCGCACTACTTCAACTGGCGCAAGGCTTCGATCTACGGCGGCACCAACGAGATCCTGAAGAACATCATCGCCAAGATGGTTCTGGGGTTCTGAGCGAGGCGCGGATGGACGGTGGCTTGACCGAGGAACAGGCGCTCCTGAAAGACAGCGTCGAGCGCTTTATAGAACGGGACTATCCCTTCGATCAGCGCCGCGACCTGGCCGCCGGCGAGGAGGGGTTCGGCCGCGCCGTCTGGGCGCGCTTCGCCGAGTTCGGCTGGCTCGCCGCGCCCTTGCCCGAGGCCCATGGAGGGCTCGGCGGAACGCCCGTCGAGGTCGCCATCCTGATGGAGGCCTTCGGCCGCGGGCTGGTGCTGGAGCCCTATCTCTCCACGGTGATCCTGGGCGGCGGCCTGCTGAGCCTGGCCGGCAGCGACGCGCAGAAGGCGGCGCTGCTGCCGCCCCTGGCCGAGGGCAAGCTCCTGCTCGCCTTCGCCTATGCCGAGCCGCAGTCGCGCTACAATCCGGGCGACGTGGAGACCAGGGCGGAGCCGCGGGGCGACGCCTACCTGTTGAACGGCCGCAAGAGCGTCGTGTTCCATGCCGCCACGGCCGACAAGCTGATCGTTTCCGCCAGAACCGCGGGGGCGGCCCGGGACGCGGCGGGCATCGGCCTGTTCCTGGTCGATCGCGAGGCCGAGGGGCTGGCCCTGCGCGCCTATCCGACGGTCGATGGGCTGCGCGCCGCGGAGCTGCGGCTCGAGGATGTCACGGTCGACGGCGGGGCGGCGGTCGGCGAAGCCGGCGGGGCGCTGCCGATTATCGAGCAGGTGCTCGATCGGGCCACAATCGCGGTCTGCGCCGAAGCCGTCGGGACCATGGGCGCGCTGCTCGAGGCGACGCGGGCCTATCTCGAAACGAGGACCCAGTTCGGCGTCCCAATCGGCTCGTTCCAGGTTCTCCAGCATCGCGTGGTGGACATGTTCATGGCCTACGAGCTGTCGCGAGCGTTGGTCTATCGAGCGGCGGCGGCCGCGGAAGACGCTGCGGATCGGGCGGCCGCCGCCTCCGCCGCCAAGGTCCAGGTCGGCAAGGCCGGGAGGATGATCGGGCAGGCGGCGATCCAGCTGCACGGCGGCATGGGCATGACCGAGGAGCTCGCCATCGGACACCACTTCAAGCGGCTCAGCATGATCGGCGCGCTGTTCGGGGACACGGACCATCATCTCCGCCGTTTCGCCGCCCTGCGCAGGGTTTCCTGAGCCGGATCAGGGCGCCGGACCGCCGGCCTGCGCGGCCGGACTGCGTCTTCGGGCCAGGGCGACCAGCGTCAGCGCGCAACCCATAAACAGCGCGGCGGTTGCCGCCATCTGCAGGTCGCTCCAGGGAACGAGGCCGCCGCCCGGCATCGCGAGAAGCAGCCCGGCCAGCAGGATCAGAACCCGGAGCGGCCACTGCAGGACGGCATGGCGGGTCAGGTCGCCGACCAGCAGCAGATACCCTTGCAGCGCGCCCGCGGCCAGCACGATCCCCAGGAAGGCGCTCGCGGTCGACAGCAAGATGTCCGGCCAAGCGCCATCCAGGATCAGCGCCGGCTCGAGCACGAAGAAGAAGGGGATGAAATAGATGATGCTGCCGAGCCGCATGGCCTCGAGGCCGGTGCGCATGGGCGAGGCCTGGGCGAGCGCCGCG
>CAMYMY010000526.1:2601-4313 GCA_947259625.1 uncultured Kiloniellales bacterium
GAGGTGCACGGCCATGGGCGAGAGGCCGCCCTGGATCAGCGCCGGGGCCAGGATGATGGCCAGGAAGATATAGGCCGCGGTCACGGTCATGCCGATGCCCATGATGAAGCTGGTCACCGCGCCCATGAGCAGCAGCACGAGAACCGAGCCGCCGGCCAGGAACACCAGGTCGTTGACCAGGGTGCCAGCCATGCCGGTCATCGAAAGGGCGCCGACGATCAGCCCGACCGCCGCCAGTATGGCCGTGAGCTCGGTCAGCAGCTTGCCGGTCGCCACCACGAAATCGAGGAGCTGCTGTCGACCCCAGCGGTTGTGCGGAAAGATCTGGTTGAGCGCGATCAGGATCGCCGTGGCGTAGAACGGCGCGAGCGCCTCGCGGCGCAGATAGACCAGCATGAAGACCAGCAGCGTGAAGGCCAGGACGAAGTACCAGCCCTCCGTGAGGGTCCGGCCGAGCGCGGGCAGTTCCTCGCGCGGCAAGCCCTTGAGGTTCTGCCGGGCGGCGGCGGCGTCGATCTGAACGAAGAGGCCGAAGAAGTAGAGCGCCGACGGGATGATCGCCGCCACCGCGATATCGACGTAGGGCACCTCGATGATGGTCGCCATGATGAAGGCCGTGGCGCCCATGACCGGCGGCATCAGCACGCCTCCCGTGGACGCGCAGGCCTCGACGCCACCGGCATAGGCCGGCCGGAAGCCGGTGCGCCGCATGGCGGGAATCGTCATGACGCCCGTGGTCAGCACGTTCGTGATCACGCTGCCGCTCATCGAGCCCATGAGGCCGCTCGCGAAGATCGACACCTTGGCGGCGCCGCCGCGCACGCCGCCCAGCAGCGCAAAGGCGAGGTTGAGGAAGAACTTGCCGCCACCGCTGTGCTGCAGGGCGACGCCGAAGATCAGGAAGCCGATCACGAGCTCGGCGAAGGCGCGCATGGGAATGCCGAGGATGCTCTCGATGCTCATGGTGTGGTAGGCGGCCGTTTCGCCCAGGGTGCTGGCAAGGCCCGTGATCGGCCCCGGCATCCGATCGGCGAAGATCGGGTAGAGCGAGAGCACCAAGACGATCGTGAATATCGCAATTCCGCCGGCGCGCCGAACCGCCTCGAGGACCAGTAGCCAAAGCAGATAACTCACATAGATCGCGTGGTCGGGGGCGACGAACTCCCAGCCCTGGTCGACGATGTTGACCGCGTTCAAGAAGAAGAACAGGCAGACGCCGAGGCTGACGGCGAACAGCGCGGCGTCGTACCAGGGGACGCCGTCGCGACGGGCGCGCCTGCCGGCCGGGAAGAAGACGAACGTGAGCGGCAGCAGCAGACCGAGGATGGCGTAGAGATAGTGGTTGGTGAGGAGGATGACGCTGCCGAGCCACTGCCGGCCAAAGATCACCCGCACCTGGTCGACGGCCAGGACCACCGTCAGCACGGTGAATGAGACCGCGACCGCGGTCCAGAAGAAAGAGAGCCGGCGGTGGCGCCGGTCCGCCACCGCCGGCTGGTCGGCCGACTGGCCTAGCGCCATATCGGGTCGAAGCCCGCCTTATCCAGGGCGGCGGCGCGAACCTCCATCCACTTCGCCTTGAAGGCGTCGCTCTCGAGGCCCTTGTCCATTCCGGCCCAGGCTTGGGCCAGCACCTTCTGGCGCGCGACCAGCTTGTCGTTGTGCGCCTGCGCGTCGTCGCTCCACTTGCCGATCTCCTTGAAATAGGCGAT
>CAMYMY010000527.1 GCA_947259625.1 uncultured Kiloniellales bacterium
GGGACTCGAACCCCCAACCCCCTGATTACAAATCAGGTGCTCTACCAGTTGAGCTAACCGGGCAGAACGGATGTCGGCGCCCGGAAAGATAGTCGCCCGGTCTCCGCGCCGCAAGCCGTGCGGCGGCGGTCGCTCGCTCGAAGAAGTTGACCGGCAGCACGACCTCGAGCCCGGAAGCCAGCGCGGACACGCGCGCGACCGCCGCGCCTACGTCACAGCACCCCCAGGTCCTTGGCGGTCAGGTCGATGCAGTGCCTGGCGCGCTTGACCAGCTCGTCGACCTCCTCGTGGCTCAGGGTCAGGGGCGGCGAGAAGACCATGGCGTCGCGCACCGCGCGCATGATCAGGTTGTTGGCGAAGCAGTGCTCGCGGCAGATCCCGCCGACCCGGCCGACCGGCTCGAAGTGCTTGCGTGTCGCCCGATCCTCGACCAGCTCGATCGCGCCGATCAGACCGACCCCGCGCACCTCGCCGACCAGAGGATGACCCTCCAGGGCCGCGCGCAGCGTCTGCTGCAGATAGGGGCCGGTGTCCTCGCGCACCCGCTCGATCAGCTTCTCGTCCTCGAGGATGCGGATGTTCTCCAGGGCCACGGCGCAGGCCACCGGATGGCCCGAGTAGGTGAAGCCGTGGTAGAACTCGCCGCCCTCGTCGATCAGGGTGCCGGCGACCCGGTCGCCGACCAGGACCGCCGAAAGCGGCAGGTAGCCCGAGGTGAGGCCCTTGGCCATGGGCATGATGTCCGGCTCGATGCCGTAGAGCTCGCTGCCGAACCAGTGGCCGAGGCGCCCGAAGCCGCAGATCACCTCGTCGGCGATCAGCAGGACGTCGTGCGCGCGGCAGATGCGCTGGATTTCGGGCCAGTAGCTGTCCGGCGGCACCAGCACCCCGCCGGCGCCCATGATCGGCTCGCCGATGAAGGCGGCGACCCGGTCGGCGCCCAGCTCCAGGATCTTGTCCTCGACCGCCTTGGCGGCCACGCGTCCGAACGCCTCGGGGTCGAGGTCGCCGCCGTTGTCGTACCAGTGCGGCGCCATGACGTGGACGAAGCCCGGCAGCGGCAGGTCCGCCTGGCCGTGCATGGCGCTCATGCCGCCCAGGCTGGCCGCCGCCATGGTGCTGCCGTGATAGGCCTCCCGGCGGCTGATGAAGGTCTTCTTTCCCGGCCGTCCCTTGAGGTTCCAGTAGTGGCGCACCATGCGCACGATGGTGTCGTTCGCCTCCGAGCCGGAGGAGGCGAAGAACACGTGCTTGAGGTCCGCCGGCGTGAGCGCGGCCAGCTTCTCCGAGAGCTCGATCGAGGGTGGCGTCGCGGTCTTGAAGAAGGTGTTGTAGTAGGGCAGTTCGAGCATCTGCCGGTAGGCGGCCTCGGCCAGCTCCTTGCGGCCGAAACCGACGTTGACGCACCACAGGCCGGCCATGGCGTCCAGGATGCGCTGGCCTTCCGAATCCTCGAGCCAGGCCCCCTCGGCCTTGACGATGATCCGGCTGCCGCCTTCCTTGGCGAGCGCCTTGGTGTCGGTGAAGGGGTGCAGGTGGTGGGCGAGGTCCGTGGCGCGCCATTGGGCGGTGGAATTGCGGACGGGGAGGCTGGTCATGGCTGTTCTCCTTGACGGCGAAGGGGTCGTCCCGCGGGGGGGCAGGGATAAGGACGACGCGGGGCCCGGCCGGGGCCCGCGGCTTCACCGCCGCACTAAGGATTGAAGCCCAGGCGGGCGCAGAGAATCAGCAGCTCGGCATGGCGCGAGCGCGGCGAGACCTTGGCCGCACCGACCTGCTTCCAGATGGTGACCTGCGCTCCCATCATGCCGTCTCGGTCCTGAAAGAAGGGATTATACGTTTAGCAGAAGATGCTCGCGTTCCCAAGAGGAGATCACCTGCTGGTAGGCGAGCAGCTCGCGGTCCTTGACCATGGTGACCGCATCGACGAATAGGTCGCCGAGGACGCCCTTCACCGCCTTGCTGCCGTTGAAGCGGGCGAGCGCATCGTAGAGCGTGCGTGGCAGGGTATGGGCCAGGCGGTAGGCGCTGCCCTCGACCGGCGGTCGCGGCTCCAGCTTCTCGGTCATGCCGATATAGCCGCAGGCCAGCGAGGCGGCCATGGCGAGGTAGGGGTTGGCGTCCGCCCCCGCCACGCGGTTCTCGACCCGACGGGCCTCCGGCTCGGAGTGCGGCACGCGCAGGCCGGTGGTCCGGTTGTCGTAGCCCCAGTGCGTGTTGATCGGCGCGTCGGAATGGGGCGTCAGCCGGCGGTAGGAGTTCACGTTCGGCGCCAGCAGCGGCATGACCGAGGGCAAGTGCTTTTGCAGCCCGGCGATGTGATTGAGGAACAGCTTGGTGTCGCCGCCGTCCTTGCGGCTGAACAGGTTCTTGGCGGTCTTGGTGTCGATCACGCTCTGGTGGATGTGCATCGACGAGCCGGGCTCGCCCTGCATCGGCTTGGCCATGAAAGTGGCGTAGACCTTGTGGCGCAGGGCGGCCTCGCGCACCGTGCGCTTGAAGAGAAACGCCTGGTCGGCGAGCAGCTGGGGCGCCCCGTGGTTGAAGTTCATCTCCATCTGGGCGGCGCCGGACCCTGGGCCTCGCAGAAGTCGTAAACTTCCTCGAACAGCGGATCGAACTCGTTGACCGCGTCCACCCCATAGGCTTGGCGCGAGGTCTCGCGACGGCCCGAGCGGCCGACCGGCGGCTCCAGGGGATAGTCCGGGTCGGTGTTGATGTCGACCAGGAAGAACTCCAGCTCCGGCGCCACGATCGGGCTCCAGCTCCGGTCCTCGTAGAGCTTGATGACCCGTTGCAGCACGTGGCGCGCCGAGATCCCGACCGGCTGGCCGTCGAAGTGGAAGGCGTCGCAGATGATCTGCGCGGTCGGCTCCGTGTACCAGGGCACGAGGCAGACCGTGGCTGGATCCGGCACCAGGTACACGTCCTGGGTCGCCGGGCTGACCACGACGCCGTCGGCCTCCGGCGGGTAGTCGCCGGTCACGGTCTGCACGAAGATCGATTCGGGAATCCTCAACGCGTTCGATTTCAGGCCCTTGATGAAGCGTTCGGCGGGCAGGATCTTGCCGCGCGCGATGCCCGCCATATCGGGGACCAGGCACTCGACCTCCTCGATGCGATGCTCTTTCAGAAACTCTTCGATGTTGCTCATGGGGGTGGCTCTGTGGTTGCGGAAGCCGCCGAAAACCAGCGAACCGCTATCATGGCCCCTCCTGTCCTGGCAAGCGCCTTGGCGGGTCGCCAGACCCGGTCAGGCGTGCCGCCCGAGCAGTTCGTAAAGGGCGACGGCCGCGGCGTTCGAGACGTTGAGCTGGCCGATCGCGCCACCCGTCGGCAGGCGCGCCAGCAGGTCGCAATGCTCGCGGGTCAGGCGGCGCAGTCCGCTGCCCTCGGCGCCCAGGACCAGCACGATGCGCGGGCCCGCGTCGGCCTCGGCGATCGTCGTCGCGCCCTCGGCGGCGAGGCCGAGGACCCAGAATCCCGCCTCCTTGAGCTGGTCGAGGGCGCGGGCGAGGTTGCCGACCTGGAGGTAGGCGAGATGTTCCAGGGCGCCGGAGGCGGCCTTGGCGAGGGCGCCGGTCTCCGGCGCCGCGTGGCGTTGCGGCGCGACCACCGCCGTCGCGCCGAAGGCTGCCGCCGAGCGCAGGATCGCGCCGACATTCTGCGGGTCGGTCACCTGGTCGAGTGCGACGACGACTACCGGTTTTCCGGCGCCGCCGGGAGGCGGGAGATCCGCCAACAGGGCGGGCAGGTCCGGCTGGTCCAGGGGCCGGACCTGAAGCGCCAGGCCCTGATGGACCGCCCCTTCGGGCAGCAGTTGTGCCAGGGCTTCGCGTGTTGCGGCCTCCGCCCGCAAGCCGTCCGGTCGTATCGCGAGCAGCGGCTCCAGACGCGGCGCCTCCTTGGCGGCGGTCTCGCCGGCGACCAACAGTCGCGTGACCCGGCGGCGCGGGTTGGCCAGGGCCTCGAGCACCGCATGCGTGCCGTAGAGCCACGGCGCCGCCACGCCCACACCCACGGCCGCGCCGGGCGCCGGGCCCTCGTGCGTCCCCCGCCGCGGGCGGCGCAAGGCATGGCCGGGCCGGCCTTCGGGAGCTTTTCCGCGACGCGAGGATTTCGGGGGCTTGCGCTTGGTCATGGCGGCGCTTACTATAAGACATGAGGAGCAAGGCGCTCCGCAAGTGCCGTCATCGGCCGGAGGATAAGATTCGGCCGGGGCGGTTGCTTTGTCTCGTTTGAAGTTGACAGGCCGCGTTAAATCACCATAGTTCGCAACGCCGTAGAGCCGCCGAGGGCGGGTCGCAGGAGGGGTGCCCGAGTGGTTAAAGGGGACGGGCTGTAAACCCGTTGGCTTAGCCTACGTTGGTTCGAATCCAACCCCCTCCACCACAGCATCCCGGATGGCGGTTGGCGGCAAGGAAAGATCGGATGGGGCGTCGGCGGAACGGAAGGCGGAACGCGGGCGCCTCGTGGTACTTGGGCATGAGTCGAATGCGGGTGTAGCTCAGTGGCAGAGCTCCAGCCTTCCAAGCTGGCTACGCGGGTTCGATTCCCGCCACCCGCTCCAGACCGAAGCGGGCCGGAGACGGGAATTTCGGGCGGACGAGACAGGCGAGCCGGCAGTCCCGCGGGGCTGCGGGCCGGAGACGGGAAATAAAGGACCATGGCGAAGGCGAAATTCGAGCGGACGAAGCCGCACTGCAACGTTGGGACGATCGGTCACGTCGATCACGGCAAGACGACGCTGACGGCTGC
>CAMYMY010000528.1 GCA_947259625.1 uncultured Kiloniellales bacterium
GGGCATTCGTCCCAATCGTCAGGATCGAGGACGCCGCGGAGCACTCACCGGCATCTGGCGCCCTCGATCTTGCGGTAGCAGCGCCGACCGACCTGCGCGACATGACCGGTCTGTTCGCCGCACTTCGTGCAGGCCGCCACCGGCTTGCGTCTTTTCTCCGCCAAGGCTCCGCTCTCTTTCCCGTCTGGGCGCGACCGGCGCGCCTGACCGGCCTTCGATATCAGGAAAACGCCTTGTAGGCGACCAGCGTGAAGGTCTCCTTGACGCCGGGCAAGGTCTGCATCTTGTCGGTGACGAAGCGGCCGATGTCCTCGCCGGCGGCCAGGTAGCACTTGACCAGCAGGTCGTACTGGCCCGAGGTCGAATAGACCTCGGAGACCTGCTCGATGCCCAGCACCGCCTCGTCGGCCACCTCGTAGGCCTTGCCCAGGTCGCACTTGACCATGATGAAGATCGTCTGCATGGCGCCTTTCCCAGCCGTTCGCCGCCCCATGATAGCCGATTTGCCGCCCGCGCCAACGCCCCTCGGCGCGGCGGGTACGAAAAAGGTGCCGCCGGGGACTGCATATTCGATGGGCTTCCAATGCCCGCGGGCGCAGTATCTAATTATCGTATTGGCACCGGAGCTCCTGTCACCGGAACTCGAGCGATCCGAACCGCGCCCGGAAACCGATAGCCAAATGCATGCCCCAACACGGCCCGACAAAAGACGACCTGTACCACGACCCGGACTTGGCGCAATTCTACGATCTGGAGAACGAGTGGGGTCCTGATCTCGACTACTGCGTTCGACTCGCGGAGGAGGCCCGGTCGGTTCTCGACCTCGGGTGTGGGACCGGCCGACTCGCGGCAAGCTTGGCCGAGAGTCGAACGGTCGTCGGCGTCGATCCGGCCAGCGCGATGCTCGACATTGCGCGCACTCGGCCGGGAGGCGGGAGGGCCGATTGGATTGAAGCGGACGCAAGGCGCGTTCGGCTCGGCCGTCGTTTCGATCTGGTGCTGCTCACCGGACACGCGTTTCAGGTCTTCCTCACGAAGGGAGATCAACAGGCGGTGCTTTCGACCATTGCCGGGCACCTCGCTCCTGGAGGCCGTTTTGTCTTCGATACCCGAAATCCCGCTGACCGAGCGTGGCGCAACTGGACCCCAAAGCAGTCGAGGCGCGGGTTCGAGCACCCCGGCCTTGGTCCGGTCGAAGCCTGGAACGATGCCGTCCATGATGCGAGCACCGGTATCGTCACCTATCAGACCCACTATGAGATCGTGGCAAGCAAACGTCGCTTCTCCGCGGCATCGAAGATCCGGTTCACGACCCGGGAGAAGCTTGCGGCGACGTTGGATCGCGCCGGCCTCGAGGTCGACGAATGGCTCGGCGACTGGAAGGGCGGCCCCTGTGAACCGACATCGCGCGAGATAATTCCCCGCGGTCGGCCGCTGTAGTCCCAATGCGCCGGAGCCGCGCCACGGGCGACGGCCCCGCTTCGGGGTCGACCAGGGCTGCCCGTCCTCCAATGCCGCGCTATGTCACGTATAACGGCCGTGCGGGACAGGAGAAGGACAGCCCTGTGAGCGCGCTGGCTGGAGAGCGTGCCGGTCTTGGACCATTTCGCGCAGGCGGCCGATCCGTCGTGCTATGCCCCGCTGGCGTCCCGGCGCGCGGTTGTGGAAGGGATGAAAGGCAACCGCTGATCCGAAAATTCGCTGTTGACGTATGGCTCCCAATAAGAAAGCCAGGGCCCCCTGTCGAAGGCCCCGGCCGGTCGCCACCTCAAGCGTGAGGGTTCCAACTGCCGCTGGGAACCCTGTCTGACGCCTTACGCCCTACTCCTCCTCGACCCGCGGGTTGGGCAGGAAGCGGTCGTTGTCGAGGATCAGGATTTCCGCCTGGTCGGGGTCCTCCGCGAAGAGGCTGCCGTCGGCGGTCGCCTCGAGCAGGGCCATGAGGATCTTCTTGACGCCGCTCTTCAGCTTGCCGATCGCCTTCTGGCCGTTATTTATGGAGGGCGAGCCCTCGATCTGTCCCGCCACTTCGAAAAGAACGCTGCCGCCGAGGGGGCCGGGCTCGGTCACCAGACGATCGCTGCCGAGCAGCCCGTAGGCGTTACGGGCGATCCCGGCGAAGCTGCCGCCGTTATAGCGCGTCAGCTCGACATTGCCGATCTCCAGCGAGCGCTTCTTCATCACGATGGTCATCTGCTTGGACAGGTCGACCGCCTGGGGGTCGACCTCGGGATTGGTCGGCCACAGGATCGATCCGGTCACGTACTGGCCCGGGCGGCAGGCCTGGTCGGCGGCGCACTCGTCCGGGTCGACCACGTTGAAGCCCTGGTTGTGCACGTCCACGGCCCAGATCGGCCCGTAGGCGAAGTAGGCGTCGAGAACCGCCAGCGCTTCGGGAACCGGGTTGTCCGGGTAGACGGGATTACCGTCGGCGTCGAGGTTGCAGAGATACTGCCAGCTTTCCGGCCAATAGCCCCAGTGATAGCGGTTGATGTCGTAGGAGTAGTCCGAGGTGTCCCTGAAGCGGGTCGAGAATATGCCCTTGCCGTTCGGATTGCTGCCGCCGGCCGCC
>CAMYMY010000529.1 GCA_947259625.1 uncultured Kiloniellales bacterium
CAGCGGCCACGGCGTGGTCGTCGGCGCCAAGCAAGGCGAGCGTCCAGCCGTGGGCGCGAGCCCGATGGAGCTGGTGCTGCTCGGCCTGGGCGGCTGCAGCGCCATCGACGTGGTCCTCATCCTCGAGAAGGGCCGCGAGGCGGTTCATGGCTGCGTGGTCGAGCTCGAGGCCGAGCGCGCGGACACGGAGCCCAAGGTGTTCACCCGGATCCACATGCACTTCGTCGTGACGGGACAGGGCCTCAGCCCCGCCAAGGTCGAGCGCGCCATCGAGCTGTCGGCCGAAACCTACTGCTCGGTCTCGGCGATGCTCGACAAGACGGCCAAAATCACCCACGACTTCGAGATCGTCGACGCGCCCGAGGGTTAGAGCTCTTCCGGTCTTCGCGGAACCGGCCCGCTCACTCCGAAAGCACGCGCTTTCGCGCCTCGAACTCCTCCTTGTCGATTTCGCCTCGCGCGAAACGCTCCTTGAGGATGTCGAGCGGCGTCTTGCCGGGCTGTGGCGCGGCCGCCCCGCCGGCCGGTCCGCCGCCCAGCCAACGCAGAGCCACCACGATGGCAACGACGATCCCGCCGAGCAACAGCACCATGAAGACCGGCCCGAAGATCATGGGGCCCCAGCCCCAGCCGTCCCACATGTGCCCGTGGCCCCAAGAGCCTGGATAATTCCCGCCGCCTTGCGTCTGGGCCTGGGCCGCAACCGACGCCAGGACGGCGCAAAGCAAGACGCCCACGCGCAACAGTCCCTGTTTCACGCTCGCCTCCTGTCGCTCGAGACACGAAAACGCGAGGGCCGGTTCCTGACCCTGCTGTCCTAGCATAGCCTCAGGAACCGGCCCCGTCTTCCTCGCCGTCGGTTACTTGCCGATGGTATGGAAGTTGGCGATCTTCGCGTACTCCGCCTTGCTGGCGCCCGCATGGCAGCGCATGCAGGCGAACTCGAGGCTTATCGCGTTCTTGGCCGCCTTGCCGTCGGCGGTGAACATGCTGTAGTCGGCGGCGGGATTGATCCGCATGATGTGGGTCCAGACGTCGCCGTCGTAGGGGCCCGTCTTGATCGCCGACTTGGTCGCCCTGGCCATGTGGCAGTCCTGGCAGGTGACCCCGGCCTTCTGCATGACGCTGCCTTTATAGGCCGTGTTCTGCTTGGCGTGGCAGGTGTCGCAGACTTCCTTTTTCCCCTTGGCGACCTTGATCCCCTGGGCCCGGGTCACGTGCGGCTTGTGGCAGGTGCCGCAGGAGAAGGCCTTGTGGGGGCTGTTCAGGTGCTCGGGATACTGCTCGTGATGGCGGACGAAGCCGCCCTTGGCGATGGCGACGTTGTCGTCCTTGCCCCGGGTGTGGCAGGTGCCGCAGAGCTTCGCCGTCTTATCGACGACGATATTTGTCTTGACGGGCTTCTTGACATGCGCGGCCGCCGGTCCATGGCAGGCCTCGCAGGTGATGTTGAAGTGGGCCCAGTCGCCGACGATGCCGGGAGACCCCTTCGTCGTCGCCCCGGGGAAGCCCTGCTCGGCAAAGACCTTGCCGTCCTTGCGATAGCCCGTGGTGTGGCAGGTGCCGCAGCTGTAGGGCTTCTTTTCGTCCTTGTGGTAGTTGGTGAACGAGCCGTCCTCCCAGTTGTACTGGTTGGCCCCGTTCTTGGTGATGATATGGCCGTCCAGTCCGACGAAACGGGTCTTCCAGTGCTTGCTGGCGCCGACGATGAACAGGATGTTGCTCCACTTGAAGAGGTCCTGGTCGTGATCGGGCAGCCGGAAGCCGCCGGCACGGGCGTTGCCGGACAGGCCGAAACGGCCGTCCAGGGCGTCCAGGGCGGGCCCGCCGATGCCCAGCTTGCGGCTGTGGCCGTGCGCCAGCCAGTCGTCATAGAGGCTCCCGAACACCAGCGCGAACGCGCCCACCAGGGCACTCGCGGCCATGCCCCTCAAAGGGCCCCGGCATCTTTCGACTTTCATGATTTTTTCTCCAAGAGAGTTGGTTCCGACCTAGCGTTCCCCAAAATACCCTCTAGAGCGTTGAAGCAGACGACCCCCCGTCTAAGCCCATGGTGACGTTACTAGAGGCCGGTTACCGCAACGTCAATGATCTAGATCAAAAGAATTACCGGCCCGAGAGCCCGATTCGCCGCGCCGCAACGGACCTCCGCGAGAACGACAGCGGATCGCGACGGCCTCTTGTCTGCATTGGCACATCATCGGTCCGCCCTGACCGCCCGCGAGCGGCGGGAGCCTGGGGGGAGCCACCGCGCCCTACCAGAAGGCCAGCAGGCGGCCGTCCTCGACCTTGTGCTCGAAGGCCGTGAGCGGGCGGTCGCCCTTGGCGATGCAGTCGCCGGTCTCCAGGTCGAAGGCCCACTCGTGCTTGGGGCAGGTCAGCCGGTGGCCCTCGATGGCCAGCTTGGGGATGTTGGTCACCTGGTGCGGGCAGAGGCTGTCGTAGACGTGGACGGCCTCCGCGGTGCGGTAGACGAAGAGCGAGCGGTGGTCCGCCTTGAGGTAGGTCGGCGCTTCCAGGGCGATCTCGTCCAGGGCGCCCAGGTCGTGCCACGCCGGCTCGCTGCCCAGCACCGCGGCGTGAAAGTCCGGGATGTCCATGTCGAGGATGATGTCGACGGCCCAGACGATCTTGGCCAGGCCCAGGGTCGGAAAGGCCATGAGAAGGGCGTCGAGGATCTCGTCCGGGGTGCAGCCGTCGCGCAGCGCCCGGGCCAGATACTGGCGCAGGCCCTTTTCGGTCTGCACGTCGACCTTGGTGATGACCGAGATCAGGTCGCGCGTCTTGACGTCGAGATGGGTGCCCGCCTCCTTGAGGAACTTGAAATAGCTCCCCATGGCCTCCGGCCGGGCCTTCAACAGATAGCTCAGTGCGTCGCTCATCGCCGCTTCCCTTGCCTGTCGCGAATCCCCGGGCCGCCCGGAAACCCCGCGCGATGATAGCCGAATAGGCCGGCGGTCAAAACCGCGAATGGGCCTTGACGGAGCGCCGCCGAGGGCCGGGACGACCCGCCGCTGGCGCGGAAGATCGGGACGCGACGAGGGGTTCCTGCCCGGTGTCGACCTCCGCGGACGCGCCTATCGCGCGCATGGTTACAGAGGGCAGTACGTGATCGTGATTCCGGCCCGGAACCTCGTCGTCGTTCATCTCGTGGATCGATGGGACCCCACCGAATACGTGAGCTTTCAGCAGATGGGCACCCTGTTATCGATGATATTGGAAGCCGCGCCCGAACAGCCTCGAGTGAGGGTCGGGCGTGACCCCGGTCCGGCAATAACGCAATAACGCATGCCTGACCCTGGTTCGCGCAATAACGCATGCCTGACCCTGGTTCGTTTTGGTGGCATCTCGTTGTTGTTCAGTGAGTTTGAAATTGGTTCAGAAAATCACGCGCCGGGCTCGCGAATCACCCGCGATGCATTTTCCCAGATAGGACCCAATTCAACCACTCGGCGGTTTGACCACCTTAGAAATTCTTGCCATTGTCGGTAGGCAATCAATCAGAGCGGGAGTTGCAGCTATGGACATGGCAACCGCCTTACTTAGCCTTCATGGAACATACATTGAGGCATCGTTGGCTTTTGATGAGCAGCGTTTCTCCATCGTCGTGTATTTTTTCGCGGGAATGAGCCTCGTTTTTGGATTCTGGTTCAATATCAGTGATCGCGAAAAACAAAGGGGTCTCTATAAATATCTCGCGCTCTTCACGATTGCTGCCACCATATCCTCGTCTGCTCTCATCTACTTCTATAGCAAGAACTACCATACTCATTTCATATACGCGGAAAAAATGATGGGGCAGATTCAAGGTATTGTAGAACAAGGCGGGGAGTTTAAACGAGAAAAACTAGGCGCAAAATTCGACGAGGCTGAAAAATTTTTTGTAGAAAAGAAGAGGTTCGGCATGATAATGCTTTGGGTTGTTCCTACAATTACATACGGCATTGCTCTTGTGGTAACCGGGTTTGTTGTTGTTCGGCACGGCCAATGGCCGCGAAGCCAAAAAGACAGCCCTCAGGTCACTTAGCCGACTTCAACGCCCTATCCAGATTTCTCACAAACAGATCATCGAACTTCCTACCGGCTTTCTCTGCGCCTGGCTGTAGCCATGGCTCGGGTTCATAGCGGGCTCGCGTGACATAGGCGTGTAGCTGCTTCACACCCTTGCGGAGTCTTTGAAAGATACCGACTCGGGTCTGATACACCTTCGGTCGTTGCAACACTCGACCAGGGCTGCCAGCACGTCCAGGTCTGGCCTGTCTGCGGATCGCGATGAACTTCCTTCGTGGCTTTCTGGTTCCACCCTCTTCGTGAATCGCGAAGAAACCCGCTCTTTCGAGTAGCCCGGTTTCGGCCTTGAGG
>CAMYMY010000530.1 GCA_947259625.1 uncultured Kiloniellales bacterium
GTCTTCATCACCATCGGATCACCGCCGGTGAACAGAACGTCGGTCACCTCCGGGTGGCGGCGGAGGTAGGCCTTCAGCGTTTTCGTTTCGTTCGACGCGAACTTGTACTCCTCGCGGCCGACGAACTGGGGCCAGCGGAAGCAGTAGGAGCAGTAGGCGTGGCAGGTCTGGCCCTGGGATGGGAAGAACAGGACCGATTCCCGGTACTTGTGCTGCATGCCCTCGAGTCTCTCGTCTCCCAGCATCGGGACGTTGAGTTCGAGCTGGCCTGCCGGGTGTGGATTCAACTTCTGCTGAATCTCGCGTGCAGCCGCTTTGAGTTGGTCGGCGGGGGCCCGGCGCGCCACCAGGTCGTAGACCTTCCTGAAGTCCTGACCGTCGAGCATCTCCGGCTGGGGAAAGGTCAGCTGGAAAATCGGATCTTCCGGGATGTTGGACCAGTCGATCAGGTCCTCGATCACGTAGTTATTCACGCGAAACGGCAGGACGGCCGAGACGGCCTTCATGCTGGTTCGAAACTTCTCCGAGAGCGAACTGAGCGCCGGAATCGAATCGATGTCCTTGCGAGTGAAGACACGGTACTTACGTTCGTCGCCGGCGCTGCGGAGTACCCGCATGGCCGACCCTTGATGCAGCGTTTGATGCCTCATCAGGTTCCCCCTTCGTAGCTGGCGGGGGAGGCGGGGAGCCTGTGCAAGCCATCCTCCCTCCGCGTGAGTCCAGTCCCGCAGCCTGCCGCGCCGCAGCCCCAAGCCGCCGCGCCCGACCCGGCGCGCCGTCGCCTTCTGGGCGGTCGACCCGGCCGGTGCCGTGCTGCTGCGCCGGCGGCCCGAAAAGGGGCTTTTGGGGGGCATGATGGAGCTGCCCTCGACCGAATGGCGCGAGGCGGCCTGGGACGAGGCCGAGGCGCGCGCCAGGGCGCCCCTGACCGCCCGCTGGACCGAGCTGCCCGGTATCGTGCGCCACACCTTCACCCATTTTCATCTGGAGGCGCGGGTCTGGGCCGGCCGGGCCGGGCAGGGGGCCGCGCCGGCCGCGGGCCGCTGGGTCGCGCTCGACGATCTGGGCGCGGAGGCGTTGCCCAGCGTCATGCGGAAAATCGTCCGCCACGCCCTGGAAGGTGCGGCCGGGCCGTCTCTTCCGGGAGGGGCCGTTAGCCGCCCAGGAACTTGACCCCCAGCCTTTGGCGGTAGCGCCAGCAGACCTCGCAGTGGTGGATCGGGCCGCCCGGTATCTTCAGGGTGAACCGCTTGGGGCAGTTGGCCGTGTCCGAGGGTTGCAGCGCCGCGCCCTTGCTGGTCTGGTTCAGGATGGTGCAGCTCATGACCTTGTCGACGTCCTGGTAGATGATCTGCGCCACCTGCCTGACGTCGTCCGTGCCGTCGTCGCCCTCCAGCTCTTCCTCGAACGGCAGCTTTTGGCCGTTGCTCGTTTGCCGAGGGCCGGAGGCACGCTGAAGCGCGGACTCGATACGGGCGGCGAGCTCCAGCTTGCCGTAGGGCTTGATCAGGTAGTCCTGCACCCCCAGGCTCAACCCCTCGATCGCCTTGTCACGCTCCACCAGGCCGGACTGCAGCAGCACCGGGGCGGTCACATCCGCGGCCCTCAGCTTTTGGAACACCTCGTAGCCGTCCATTTTCGGCAGCATCACGTCCAGCAGGATGATGTCGTATTTTTCGCGAGTGGCGCAGGCGACGGCCTCCTCGCCGCGGTCGACCGCATCGCAGCTGAAGCCCAAGGACTCGAGCATCAGTTCGATGCTCTTGGCCATCTGCGCGTCGTCCTCTACCAGAAGTACTCGCATTGGCTGCTGTTCCCAGAATAAATACAATTAAAACGAGCAAACCGTTCAAGAAAGCCATAGTTTCATTTTCGAGTAAAAAAAATGGAAACATTCTCGCAGGCAGGTTGGGAAGATACACCTCATACGAGCGGTGCCGCTGGACCGGGTCCGGATCCCGGCCTGCGGCCGCCTGGAAAACTGTATTACAAGTCTGAAAACAGCTGGCGTGTGGAGCTCGAGGTCGCGTACCGCCGGAACGGATTCGAGGAGACCGAGACCGGCCGGGGGTTTCAGCTTGGCGCCGGCCTCGGCTGTGCGCTGACCGACGCCCTGACGCTGTCGCTCGACGACCGCCGCTTCGTAGCGTTCGTCTCCCCCGTCGCCGATCCGAGACAGCGCGGCATCGGCGGCGGAGAGTTCGACATGGAATACACGAACAGCACGTTCCGGCTCGCCTTGCGCTACCAATTCCGAGGCAAGGACCGCGTCCGCCGCTCAGGTCAGCTCCGCCCGCACCTTCTGGCGCAGCACGTCGATCGGCACCAGCTTGCCCTCGACGTCGAGGTTCCAGAACTGCCAGCCGTTGCAGGCCGGCGCGCCCTGGACGTGGGCGCCGGCCTTGTGGATCGAGCCGCGGAAGTCGGCGGTGATCACCGTGCCGTCGGCGCGCACCTTGGCGGTCCAGCGCCGGCCGGGGCCGTACAGCAGGGTGCCGGGCTCGAGCAGGCCGCGCTCGACCAGCCAGCCGAAGGGGATGCGCGGCTCGTCGCGCTTGGACATAGTGCGGCTCGCGCTCGATGCCCAGATAGCGGCGGTGCAGGCGCTTGGCGACGGCCGCCGTGGTGCCGCTGCCCAGGAAGGGATCGAGGACGACGTCGCCCGGCTTGGTCGCGGCCAGGACGACCCGGTGCAAGAGCGCCTCGGGCTTTTGGGTCGAGTGCGCCTTGCGCCCATCGCCGTCCTTCAGGCGCTCGCCCCCGGTGCAGATCGGGATCAGCCAGTCGCTGCGCATCTGCAGGTCGTCGTTGAGCGCCTTCATGGCGGCGTAGTTGAAGGTGTAGCTGGCCTCCTGGTGCTTGGCCGCCCAGATCAGGGTCTCGTGCGCGTTGGTGAAGCGCCGGCCGCGGAAGTTCGGCATGGGGTTCGACTTGCGCCAGACCACGTCGTTCAGGATCCAGTAGTTCAGGTCCTGCAGGCAGGCGCCGACCCGGAAGATGTTGTGGTAGCTGCCGATCACCCAGATCGTGCCGTCGTCCTTGAGGACGCGCCGCGCGGCCTCCAGCCAGGCCGTCGTGAAGGCGTCGTAGTCGGCGAAGCCGGCGAAGCGGTCCCAGTGGTCGTCGACCCCGTCGACCCGGCTCTGGTCCGGGCGGGTCAGCTCGCCGGCCAGCTGCAGGTTGTAGGGCGGATCGGCGAAGATCATGTCGACCGAGCGCTCGGGCAGGCGCTCCATCTCCGCGATGCAGTCGCCCAGGCGGACGATATCGGTTTGCAACTTTCGATGCCCCCGCTGTGCGCGAAAGGCGGCATCCTGAGTCATACCGGACTCGACGTCAAGAGTCTTGTGACTCAACGGGTTATATCGAGAGTCTCACGCACCGGTCTAAATGATCGCCGATGCTCGGGCGTGACCCCCAGGCGGGAGAGGGCGGCGCGGTGCTCGGCGGTGCCGTAACCCTGGTTGCGTTCCCAGCCGTAGCCGGGGTGCTTGATCGCCAGCGCCGCCATGTGCCGGTCGCGCGTCACCTTGGCCGCGATCGAGGCGGCGGCGACCGAGAGGCTGCGCGCGTCGCCCTTGACCACGGTCTCGACCGGGCAGGGCAGGTCCGGCGCCCGGTTGCCGTCGACCAGCGCCGCGTCGGGCACCAGGCCGAGGCCGGCCACGGCCCGCGCCATGGCCAGCAGGCTCGCCTGGAGGATGTTCAGCGCGTCGATCTCGGCCACGCTGGCCTCGCCCAGGCCAATGCGCGCGGCGCTGGGCGCGGCCGCCACAAGGCGCCGGAAGAGCTGCTCGCGCGCCGCCCGGCTCAGGCGCTTGGAATCGTCGAGCCTTTCCAGCAGCCAAGGGTCGAGGGCACCCCGGTCGAGCCAGGCCGCGGCGGCGACGACCGGGCCGGCCCAGGGGCCGCGCCCGGCCTCGTCGATGCCGACCACGACGCGGCCGTGCTCGGCGCCCAGGCGGGTCTCGAGCGAAAAATCCGGCATTACTCGGCCGGGCTGCCGCGCGAGGGGGCCGAAGGCTCCGGTTCCGGGGTCGGGTCGTCCCGGGTCTCGTCCGGCCGGTCGCCGGCCCGGGGCAAGACCTGGGCCAGCCAGCGGGCGGCGGCGGTCCGCGCGCCGGCCATGCCGATCTTCATGCGGGCGCCCGGCGATGCGGAGGGGTCGCGTGCTGTCCGGTCCTCGCGCTCGGCCCGATCGGCCTTTCCGCGGGACAGCGGCAGGATGCCGCTCAGCCAGCGGCCGGCGCCGGCCGCCAGCTCGGTCACCCGGCCCTCTGCGCGGCGGGTCGAGCGGACCAGCGCGCTCGCCTCCTTGCCGTAGGTCAGGCGCAGGGTCTCGCGCGGCGAGGTGACGCCCATCAGGGCGACGCGGTGCAGGCGCCGCGCGGTCTCAAGCCAGAACGGGCTGATCACCAGCGAGAGCACGGTGACCGCGACGATCAGCCGGTAGTTCTCGGGCGTGACCGAGCCGATGCCGACGCCGAGCGCCGCCAGGATGAAGGAGAACTCGCCGATCTGCGCGAGCAGCACGCCGGACAGGAAGGCGCTCGGCCAGGACTCGCCTAACAGGCCGAGCAGGCCGACGTTGAGCGCGGTCTTGAACACCGTGATGAAGACGACCACCGCCAGCACGGTCCAGATGTTGTCCCAGATGAAGCGAAGGTCGATCAGCAGGCCGATCGACAGGAAGAAGGCCATCATCAGCACGGACTGGATCGGCGCCGTGTGGTGGATCATGATCCGCCGGCTGGTCGAGTTGCCGATCACCAGGCCGGCCAGGAAGGCGCCGTAGGCGGCCGACAGACCGAGCAGGCCCGAGAGCGCGGC
>CAMYMY010000531.1 GCA_947259625.1 uncultured Kiloniellales bacterium
CCAAGATCCCCGACAGCTTGTCCACCTGAAGCGCCGCCGTGTCGCGCTGCGCGCCGCCCAGAAACTTGATCACCTGCGGCGCCGCCAGGGTCGCGATCAGACCCAGAATCACCAGAACCACCAACAGCTCGACCAACGTAAAACCCCGAGCGCGACGCCGCGCCCGCCGCCGCCGCGCCCCCTGCGTCAACTCCGCCATCCCGCCTTCCTCCACGCGCCCGACGTGCTCACAGGCCGGACAGGTCATAGGAACTCATGATCGCCATCAAGATCGAGCCGATCATCAGCGCGATCACGAGACCAAGCACGATGATGATCACTGGCACCAGAAGTGCCAAGAGACGATCGATCGTCCGCTTGACCTCGTCGTCGTAGATCTCCGCCACACGCAATAGCATCGAATCCAGCTGTCCGCTCTCTTCGCCGACCTGGATAAGTTGGACCGCCAGGACCGGAAAAACGCCCGCCTCCGCCATGGGAAGCGCAAGGCCCTCGCCCTTCGCCAGACGCCCCCGAATCTCGGACAGCGCCCCGCCGACCGCACGGTTGCCCAGCGTCCCCAAGGTCATCGACACGGCATTCAGGACGTTCACCTGATTGGCCAGCAACGTGCCGAGCGTCCGCGCCAGGCGCGCGACCTCGATCTTCACCAGCAGATCGCCCACCAACGGCAGGCCGATGACCCAGCGGTCCCAACGCAAGCGACCTTCCGGCGAGGCGTTGTGGCGCCGAACGGCGACCACCAGCACGACCAAAGCGACCGCCAGAGCCCACCAGAAATCCCGCACGAAATCCGAAACCCCGATTACGACCTGCGTCAGGAGCGGCAGAGCCTTTCCCGATTCCTCGAACAAGGGCCGGAACTGCGGTATCACCAGCGTCATCATGACGATCAGGGAGCCGACCGCCAGGATCACGACCAGGATCGGGTAGATCAGTGCCGACTTCACGCTCTCGCGCAGGGCCTGCGCCCGTTCCAGTGTCTCCGCCAGCCGGGTCAGCACGATCTCCAGTCCGCCACCCGCCTCGCCGGCGCGCACCATGCCGGAATAAAACCCGGGGAAGACCTCGCCCTGCGCCTCCAGCGCCTCCGCCAGGCTCGCGCCTCCGCGGACCCGTTCCAAGAGCCGGTCCACCAAACGGCGCAGCGGACCCTGGGGCGACAGCGTGCTCAGAATCGACAAGGCCCGGTCCAGAGGCAGACCCGACTGCAGCAACATCGACAGCTCCCGCGTCAAGAGTGCGACCGCGCCTTGCGATATCCCCGCGCCGCGCCGCGCCCTGCCGCGCCGCAGGAGCCCAGCCCCCCGGCGCTCTTCGGCCCGTATCGGCACGTGTCCCTGGCTGCGCAGCCGCTCGATCACCGCCCTGCGGTCGTTCGCTTCCAGTTCGCCCTCGATCACCTCCCCTTCGGTCGTCACCGCCTTGTAGCTGTACCAAGCCATGGATCACACGTCCCGCGTCACCCGCAGGACCTCCTCGATCGTGGTCACCCCCTCCAGGGCCTTGCGTATCCCGTCGTCGTACATGCTCACCATGCCCGCCGAAAGCGCCGCGCGCTGCAACTCCTTCGATTCCGCGCGGCGCAGGATCAGGCGCCGGACCTCGTCGTCCACCACGAGCGTCTCCATCACGCCGGTGCGCCCCCGGTAGCCCGTGCCGTTGCACCGTTCGCAGCCGACCGCGCGCCACAGCATGCTCTCCCCGCCGGAGCCGTAGCGTTCCAGGCCCAGCTGCTCGACGAGTTCGGGCAACGCCCGCTCCTGCACCCGGCAATCCTCGCACAAGCGGCGCACCAGACGCTGCGCCGCCACCCCGGTCAAGGTCGAGGTCAGCAGGTAATCCTCGACACCCATATCCAATAGCCGCGTAATCGTCCCCGCCGCGTCGTTGGTATGCAAGGTCGACAACACCAGGTGGCCGGTCAGCGCCGCCTGCACCGCGATCTCCGCCGTCTCGACGTCGCGGATCTCGCCGATCATGATGATGTCCGGGTCCTGGCGCAGAATCGAGCGCAGCACATGGGCGAAGGTCAGGCCGATCCCCGGCTTGACCTGGATCTGGTTGACCCCCTCGAGCTGGTACTCGATGGGGTCCTCCACCGTTAAAAGCTTCTTCTCCGATTTGTTCAGCTGCACCAACGCCGCGTAGAGCGTCGTCGTCTTGCCGCTGCCCGTCGGACCGGTCACCAGAAAGACTCCGTGCGGCCGGTCCAGGATCTCCTCGTAGGTCTCCAGGTTGTGCCCCGTTACCCCCAAGGCGGCAAAGTCGAGCTCCACCCCCTGACGATCCAGAACCCGAAGCACGACCCCCTCGCCGTGCATCGTCGGAATGGTCGACACGCGCAGGTCGATCGGCACGCCCCGGATCGCCAGCTTGATCCGGCCGTCCTGCGGCAGGCGCCGCTCGGCGATGTTCAAGCGCGCCATGATCTTGATCCGCGATATGAGCGCCGCCCGGAACCGGCTCGGCGGCGGATCGACCTCCGCCAGCACCCCGTCGATCCGGTAGCGCACCCTCAGCCGGTTCTCGAAGGCCTCGACGAGGTCGAGGTCCAGCGCCTCCTCGCCCTCCTCGCCGACCTCCTCGACCAGGCGGTTCAACCCGCCGCCGCCTTGGCCGTAGAGCCGCTCAATTGCCGCTTCGAGCTCCGAGGGCTCGGCCACGCAGACCACGAGATCCGCACCGGAGATCAGGCGCAGGGCATCGATCGCATAGCTGTCCAGGGGATCGGCCATGGCCAGAACCAGGCCCTCCGGGCCCTCTGCGATCGGCAGAACGTGCGATTCGCGCAGAAACCGCGGGCTCAGCCGTTCCTCGAGCAGCGGGACTTCCGGGAAGTCCGCCGAGCCCACCAGGGGCAGGTCGAGCCGTTCGGACAGCGCCTCGGCCAAGTCCCGCTCCGAAACCAGGCCGAGCTTGGGCAGCAGAACATGCAGACGCTCGCCGCTCCCCTCGGCGAGTCGCCGGGCCCGCTCCACCCCCGCCCGTTCCAGCCGCCCGCGCTCGATCAAGAGGTCGCCCAGCGACGCCTCGAACGCATCCAAATCCTCGACCAGCACTGCCATGAACGACCTCATTCGAACGACGCCCGTGAGGGCCGGAGGCCCTTGTACCACCTTTGTCCCGAGCGCCAAACCAGATAGCGGGGGGTCCGGGCTTAGAGCATGAAACCCGGGTCAGCCCAGTCTGACCGCAGTGGTCCGATAGATCTCCGGTCGCGGGCCGCGTCCGTGTGCAACCTTCAGGATATACCACTTGCCCCGGGTCGAAGAGTCAAACAGACTCGGGGGCAGGTGGCGGCCAACCGGCGAGCGCTTCATGAGCGCTGGAGCGCGTCGCGGCGTGGTGAGGAATGCGCGACATGCCCAAGCTGTTCGGACGTCTGTTGTGCCTTCTGGGTCTGCACGACTTCCACGTCGTCGAGGTGACCTTCAGCTTCGGGGTCGGCGGCAACGTGTCGAAGATCGAGTGCAGGCGCTGCGGCTATGTGACCACGCGCCACGAGTGAACGCCCGGCGCGCCGGGACCGGGCCGTCACTCGATCCGGAAATGGGCCTCGGTCGGCTGCCCGGACCGCCCGTTGATCGGCAGGATGTCCTGCGGACAGGCGGAGAAGGCGACGATCAGGTCCAGCTCGGCGCGCAGCACGACGTAATCGCCCGGCTTGCTGACCGGCTCGCCCCAGGCGAGGTCACCGGTTTGCGTCCAGGGGATGTTCATGAAGAGGTTGAGGGGACTCGGCGTCTCCGGCGGCTCGAGGCCCAGCTCCGCCAGGCCGGCCGCGAGATTGTCCGTGCAGTTGTCGTGGTACTCCCTACAACCGAGCAGGCCGTAGCGCGCGTTGTCGCAGGCCGCCATCAAGGTATCGTGGGCGCCGCCGGAGGTGTCCTCGACCAGGGTCAGAATCGGTCGCCGGGCGTTGGAAAAGAAGCTGTCGCCGAGGGCCGGACGCAGTTTCATGAAGTTGACCCGGCTGTGCTCCATGGACATGAACTCGCGCAGGTCCGCGGCGTTGAACGCCCAGGTGTCGACCACCTGCTGGCGGTGGGTGTTGATCACCCTGACCGATCGTCCGCGCGGCACGCGAGCGGCCTTGCCGCGGCGCGCCGGGATCGTAATGATGTCGCTGGCCATGATACGGCCTCCCTTTCGCCGAGCCGCCGGGCGCAAGACGGCGACGCAGTCTAGGGAGCGCGGAGGTCCGAGGCCAGACCTCCAGAAGCGAGGGGGAGTCATGAAGCTCTATCTGGTCCAGCACGGCGAGGCGCTGACCGACGAGGTCGACCCGGCCCGGCCGCTCAGCGATGCCGGTCGCGAGGACGTCCGCAACATGGCGGCCTTTCTCGCCGCGCGACCGCTCGCCCTCGCCCGGGTCGCGCACAGCGGCAAGCTGCGCGCCCGCCAGACCGCCGAGCTTTTCGCAAAGGCGCTCGCGCCGGGGCGTCCCGTGGACGCGCGCGCCGGCCTCAATCCCAACGACCCGCCGGAGGACCTCGCGCGCGAGTTGGCCAAGTGGAACGAGGACGTCATGATGGTCGGCCACCTGCCCTTCATGGGACGCCTGGCCGCCCTGCTCGTGTCCGGGGAGCAGCACGGCGACCTCGTCGCCTACCGCCCCGGCAGCGTCGTCTGCCTCGAACGCGGCAGCGGGAACGGCTGGACGGTCGCCTGGATGCTGCGCCCCGAGCTGCTGGCCTGATGCCCCAAGGT
>CAMYMY010000532.1 GCA_947259625.1 uncultured Kiloniellales bacterium
AATCGCCGTCGCCGCGCTCAACCCGCACGCGGGCGACGGCGGCGCCTTTGGGCGCGAGGATATCGAAGTGCTAGCGCCGGCGATCGAGCGCGCCCGCCTTGAGCAGATGAACGTGCGCGGGCCTTATCCTGCCGACACTTTGTTCGTGAGGGCGCTTGCGGGCGAGTTCGACGGTGTCGTGACCATGTACCACGACCAGGGCCAGATCGCGATGAAACTGACCGGCTTCGAGCGGGGAGTGAGTGTGCAGGGCGGCCTGGCGATCCCGATCACCACGCCGGCGCACGGCACCGCCTTCGACATCGCCGGCCAGGGCAAGGCAAACCTGGAGGCCATGCGTCAAGCGTTCCTGCTCGCGTGCCGGATGGCGGGCGGTCAGCGAAAAGAACAGGACGGGAGACATGCTCCGGCTCGGTAGGTCAAGCCATGCATGGCACGCAGTGCGCCGCCAAGGACTGGGGGAGACGCCATGAAGATAACAGGAGTGCGCAGCCGCGTGTTCGAATGGACGGGCACGACGGTTCCGCCGCAACAGAACTTCTGCACCAACGCCATGGATCAGCTCTACGACAAGGGCGACAGCATGCGCTCCTTCCGCTTCCACGGCTGGCTCGTCGTCGAGATCGAGACGGATTCCGGCCATGTCGGGATCGGCAACGCCGCGCTCGCGCCGCGGGTCGCCAAGGCGGTCATCGACAGCTATCTGGCGCCGCTCGTGCTTGGGCAGGACCCCTGGGACTACGAGTACCTGTGGCAGCGCATGTACCGTTCGACTCTGGCCTGGGGCCGCAAGGGCATCGGCATGGCCGCCATCAGCGCGATCGACATCGCCCTGTGGGACATCCTGGGCAAGGCGGCGGGTCAGCCTGTCTTCAAGCTGCTGGGCGGCCGCACCAAGGAGAAGATCCCGGTCTACGCCTCCAAGCTCTATAGCCAGCCGCTCGACGATCTTCGCGCCGAGGCGCAGCGCTACCGGGAGCAGGGCTACACCGCAGTGAAGATGCGCTTCGGCTGGGGCCCACGGGACGGCGCGGCCGGCATGCGGAAGAACCTCGACCTGGTCCGCACCGTGCGCGAGGCTATCGGAGAGGATATCGACCTCATGTGCGAGGCCTACATGGGCTGGACCCTGGACTACGCCCGGCGGATGATCCCGCTGCTCGAACCCTTCCATATCCGCTGGCTCGAGGAGCCGGTGATCGCCGACGAGGCCGGCAGCTATGCCGAGCTCAAGGCCATGAACCGCGTCCCGATCGCCGGCGGCGAGCACGAATTCACGATCTACGGCTTCAAGGACCTGCTCGAGCGCAAGGCGGTCGACGTCATACAGTTCGATACCAACCGCGTCGGCGGGATCACTCAGGCCCGGAAGATCCAGGCCATGGCCGAGGCGCATGCCGTACCGGTGATTCCGCATGCCGGGCAGATGCATAATTTCCACCTCGTTATGGCGAGCGTGAACTCGCCCCTTGCCGAATTCTTTCCGGTACATGACGTGGAAATCGGCAACGAGCTGTTCTGGTATCTGTTCAAGGGCGAGCCCGAGCCGGTCGAGGGCTTCATCGATCTGGCCGACGACGTTCCCGGTCTCGGGTTGGAGATCGCCGGCGAGCACTTGGAGGACTTCGCCGTCGTCGAATGAGCGGCCAGGACCGGGAGGCACGTGAAAAGATGCGAGTAGTTCAGTTCCAGACCGAAGATGGCGGGCGCCGTGTGGGTCGCGTTTCCGAAGGCTGCGAGTTGCTGGTCCTGCGTGATACCGAGAGCGTCTACGCGCTGGCACGCGACGCGATCGTCCAGGGCCCCGACCTCTCCCGGCTTGTCGAGGCGCGGCTCTCCGGAGAGACCGCCGACTACGATGCCCTCGTTGCCGAAAAGCGGCTGTTGCCACCGCTGGACCATCCCGATCCCGCCCGCTGCCTAGTCAGCGGCACCGGGCTCACGCATCTGGGAAGCGCCGACGCACGCGACCAGATGCACCGCAAGGCCGCCGAGGAGGGCGAGGAGGCGCTCTCCGATTCCATGAAGATGTTCAAGTGGGGGCTCGAGGGCGGCAAGCCGGCCGGCGGCGGGCCCGGCACACCACCGGAGTGGTTCTACAAGGGCGACGGCGCCATCGTGGTCCCGCCGGAGCAACCGCTCGTCATGCCGGATTTCGCCGAGGACGGTGGCGAAGAGCCGGAGCTCGTCGGCCTTTACGTGATCGCGCCGGACGGCACGCCGTCACGTGTCGGCTACGCCCTCGGCAACGAGTTTTCGGACCATGTCCTGGAGCGCCGCAACTATCTCTATCTCGCGCATTCCAAGCTGCGCCTGTGCTCGATCGGGCCTGAGCTGCTGGTCGGCGAGCTGCCCGGCGACGTCCGCGGCACGAGCCGGATCCTGCGGGGCGAGGAGGTGGTGTGGGAAACCGAGTTCGTCTCCGGCGAGGCCAACATGTGCCATAGCCTCGCCAACCTCGAACACCACCACTTTAAGTATCCGCAGCACCGCCGGCCGGGGGACATCCATATCCATTTCTTCG
>CAMYMY010000533.1 GCA_947259625.1 uncultured Kiloniellales bacterium
GAGCGCCGCCGCGCCCGAGGTGACCGGACCGATCATCCTGGCCGGCGCGCCGCTGTCGTACTGGGCCGGTGTCGAAGGCAAGAATCCCATGCGCTATACCGGCGGCCTCTTGGGCGGCGCCTGGATGACGTCGCTCGCCAACGACCTGGGCAACGGCAAGTTCGACGGCGCCCACCTGGTGCAGAACTTCGAGAACCTGAACCCGGCCAACACGCTGTGGACGAAGCAATACAACCTGTATTCCAAGATCGACACCGAGGAGGAGCGCTACCTCGATTTCGAGAAATGGTGGGGCGGCCTGTTCCTGATGAACGCCGAGGAGATGCGATTCATCGTGGACAACCTCTTCGTCGGCAACAAGCTGCAGGCCGGCGAGATCGTTACCAGCCGGGGCAATCGTATCGACCTCAGGAACATCCGCTCGCCGATCATCGTCTTCGCCTCCTGGGGCGACAACATCACGCCGCCGCAGCAGGCGTTGCATTGGATCGCCGAGCTCTACGAGAGCGTCGACGAGATCCGCGCCAACGAGCAGGTCATCGTCTATGCCCTGCATGACACCGTCGGCCACCTCGGCATCTTCGTCTCGGGCAAGATCGCCAAGAAGGGGCATGCCGCGGGCGTCGAGAACATGGACATCATCGACGCGCTACCGCCGGGCCTCTACCAGGCGGCCCTGGAGGAGAAACGGCCGGACGATCCGAACGCGGACCTGATCGCCGGCGACTACATCATGCGCCTCGAGACGCGCACGATCGAGGACATCCTGGCGCTGGGCGGCGGCGCCGAGGAGGACGAGCGACGCTTCGAGACGGTCTCGCGTGTGTCCGAGATCAACGAGGGCCTATACCGGACCTTCGTCGCCCCCTGGGTGCAGCTGTGGTCCAATGACAAGACCGCCGAGGCGCTCCGGATCATGCAGCCGCACCGCGCTCAGCACCTGCTCCTGTCGGACATGAACCCCGCCATGCGGGCACTCGGGCCAATAGCGGAGGCGGTGCGGGAGAACCGTCGTCCGGCTGCTCCCGACAATCCCTTCCTGGCCTGGCAGAAGATGGTTTCGGACCAGATCGTCCAATCGCTCGACCTCTACCGCGACGCGCGCGACAGCGCCTCAGAGGCGATGTTCCAGGCTGTCTACGACTCGCCTTGGGTGCAAGCCGCGGCCGGCCTGCGTTCGGCAGCGGCCGAGGCGCCGAAGCCACGCGCGCGCGACGTGGCGCGCGAGGCGCTGATCGAGAAGAAGTTCGATGCGATCAAGGCGCGGATCGCGCAGGGCGGTTTCAACGAAGGGCTGATCCGCATCCTCGTCTATACCGGCCGGGAAGAGAGCAAGTTCGATGCCCGGTCCTTCCGGATGCTCGAGACGATTCATTCCGAGTACTCCCAGGTTACGTCGGTCTCGTTCAGAGAGTTCCGCGAGCTGGTCAAGGATCAAAGCTACATGGTGCTGCTCGACGAGGCGCGCGCCCTGGCGACCCTGCCCCAGCTGCTTGAGAGCGACGAGGCGCGGCGCCAGGCCTTGGAGCTGGCTGTCCGGGTCGCCACGGCGGCCCGCTCCCTCAGTCCGGTTCGCGAAGAACGCTTCCAGAAGGTCAGGGAGGTTCTGGGTGTCGAGCAGGCGCCCGCGCCGGAACCGAGCGAGTCCGCGCGGGCGGCACGGCGGGCCAAGCTGCGCGAAGCGGTGATGCCGGGCGTGGCCGCCGACGAGGTCGAGGAACTGGCCGAGAAGCTGAGCTCGACCCCCGCACCCAAGGCGGCGCGGACGCCGCCGCCGCGGGCCAAGCGGACCCGGCAGCGCAAATCCACGTGATCCCTAACGTTTCTCGCGAGCAGGCCTTGCCATGCCGGACACCTCCGAAACGATCCAAAACAAGACCTTCGACGAAATCGAGGTCGGCGACCGGGCCAGCCTGTCGCGGACCCTGACCAGGGACGACATCGACCTCTTCGCCGTCGTCTCCGGCGACATCAACCCGAGCCACGTCGACCAGGCTTTCGCGGGCGCCGCCGGCCCCGTGGCCCACAGCATGTGGACCGGATCGCTGCTCTCGGCCGTGCTGGGCAACGAGCTGCCCGGCCCCGGGACGGTCTACGCCGGCCAGAACCTCAAGTTCCACCGCCCCGTGGCGCTCGGCGACACGATCACCGCGCGCGTGACGGCCGCCGAGAAGAAGCCGGGGCAGAACCTCGTGATGTTCGACTGTCTGTGCACCAATCAGGACGGCGAGGAGATCGTGACCGGGACTGCGGAGGTGGTCGCGCCCGCCGAAAAGATCTCGCGGCCGCGGACGGCCCTGCCGGAGGTGGGCCTGAAGCGCCAGGACAACTACCGGCGCCTGATCGAACGGAGCCGGGCCTTCGGGCCGGTGATCACCGCGGTTGCGCACCCCTGCGACCAGGCTTCCCTCGCCGGGCCGATCGAGGCGGCCGAAGCGGGCCTGATCACGCCGATCCTGGTCGGCCCCGAGGCGAAGGTCAAAGCCGTCGCCGAGAGCAACGGGCTCGACATCTCGCCCTACC
>CAMYMY010000534.1 GCA_947259625.1 uncultured Kiloniellales bacterium
GCCCTCCGCGAGCTCCGGCGACCAGATCAGGAGCTCGCGGCGTGCGAGCTTGAACTGGCACTTGACGAGGCGCAGGACATCCTGGCGCCCCTCCAGTGAGAGCCCCGGTTCCAGCCACAGCGGCCCGCGCAGGATGCGCGCGAGGGCGAGCGGCAGGAAGCGGTGCTTGTCGAAGGCCTGGACCATGGCGAGCGGTCTGCCCGAGCGGGTGACCAACGCCCGGCGCACTCGGCAGCCTTCGACCGCCGCCAAGGCCTCGCCGTAAGCCCAGGACTGCTCCAGGGCGGACAGCCCGGCGACGGCGGCCGGTCCCACGCGCGCCCGGTCCAGGCGTCCCAGGTCAGGTCCAAGGAATCGGGAGCGATTGGGTCCGGGATATCAAACCCCTCGTCGCCGCTATCATTCGGATTCGACCTTCGGTAGTCTCGCGGCAATGCGCGCCTTGTTCAAGAAGCCGGTGCCGATCCACGGCATCGAAATCCCCCCGCGCCGCTTCACCCGTTGGGCGGCGCTCTACTTCCTGCTGTTCTTCTGCCTGCCGGTGCTGGGCCTCGCCGCAGCCTTGGACGTCCTGCTCTATCTGGTCTTCACGCGGGTCTTCGATACCTGCTATGCCATTCTCTGCCTGCTCGACTAGATTTACCCATTAGGAGTAAACCCGTGAGCAAAGTCTTCGGTGCGTGCGCGTCTCGGAAAAGCCGTCTTCAAGAAGCCCGGTGGGGTGCGATGCACTGGCTGGTCGACGATGCGCTCATCGACGGAGCCGAACTCAGCGTCGCCCGGATGACTCTGAAGGAAGACGCCTGTTCGGAGAGCCACGGCCACCCGAACTGCAACGAGGTGGTCCATCTGATCCAAGGGACGGTGGAGCAGTCGGTCGGGGCCGAGCGATTCGTCATGCAAGCAGGCGATACCGCCTTCATTCCGCGGGGCAGCCTGCATCGGTCGAGGAACGTCGGCCGCGGCGAAGCGACCATGATCGTGTGCTATTCGGCGGGCAGTCGAATCTATGAAGCGGCGGGGGAAAGCGAGCACGGTGAGCGCTGACACGCATTCGATCCGAAACCGGCCGCAATATCGGTGACCCTGACCCTCGTCCTGACCGTCGGCCTGGGGGCGCTCGCGGCCGGCTACGTGACCGGGCTCGCAGGTTTCGGGACCGGGCTCATCGCGCTCGGCTTCTGGCTGCACGTCATCGATCCGCTCTTGGCGGCGCCGCTCGTGGTGATCTGTTCGCTGATCGCGCAGACGCAGTCGTTATTCACGGTTCGCCACGCCGTGAACATCCCGCGCCTTTGGCCCTTCATCCTGGGCGGCCTGCCCGGCGTCCCGTTCGGCGCCTTGGTGCTCGACTACATGGAGGCCGGCACCTTCCGTGCCATCCTGGGCGTTTTCCTGGTGCTCTACACGAGCTTCATGCTGTGGAACCGCAGCTTCCCGATGATCGCCTGGGGCGGCCGGACCGCGGACGCCGTCGTCGGCTTCGGCGGCGGCGTGCTGGGCGGGACCGCCGGCCTGTCGGGGCCCCTACCGACCATCTGGTGCGGACTCAGGGGCTGGGCCAAGGACGAGCAGCGGGCCGTCTTTCAGCCCTTCAATCTCGCCATACTCCTCTGGGCCCTGGTCGCCTACTGGGCGCTGGGCCTGCTGACGGAGGAGGTGGGATGGCTGACGCTCGTCTGCCTGCCGGGCACGCTCCTGGGCGCCCGGCTGGGCGTCAGGAGCTACGGGCGCGTCAACGACCGGCAGTTCCGTATCATCGTGTTGTGGCTGCTCTTCGCCTCCGGCGCGGCGCTCACCCTGTCCAACGCGCTCTGATACCTGCGGCCGCTAAGGCCGACCGCTCGTAGCCCACTTTCGGGTTGCGAAGGATTGGATGCGTTGGGCCGATCGCAGGTCGATAGGTCCAAACGAATGCCGCCGACCGCGATATCGGCACCATCGCGATCCCGCGTATGAGTTAAGACATCGATATAATAGATCTATCTTCATCCTGAGAGGCGTTCGAAGAACACGTCTCGAAGGAGAAGCCGTCCCGCTGCGTCGGAGCGCCCGCGAGGCAAGGGGCCACGCCTTTCGAGTTTTTGTATTGCCTATTTATGCTAGCTACACTGCTTTCTTCGGAAATTTGCTTTAAAGTTTTTTCAATTACCTTGGGCATAATAAAAAAGTAAAATCTTAAATACTTATAAATCTGGATCAAATATACTAGGTGTCGTGAGGGTAGAGACTTAGCCGAGGGGGATCGGCACGAGTCGTCCTTGAGGCCCATAGAACGTTCACGATGGATTGACGGACGCGGTCCCCGCGTCGTTCTGCCGGGTCGAACTGTCCGAGTATGCACGTACTGGATTAGGAGGGGTTCATGGTCACTAAGAAAGCAGCCGGTATCTTCTTATCTCTCTTCGCTTTGTTCGCGTTGGTCGCTGTCGCCTTTCCTGCCCCGTCCTTTGCAGGGAAGGAGTTCAGCACGCCAACCGCGACGCGCGCGTTGCCTTTCATTA
>CAMYMY010000535.1 GCA_947259625.1 uncultured Kiloniellales bacterium
AAGTTCATGCGGCCTGCGCGCAACGGGGCCGTGGACAGAGGGCCGCGGAGTTCCCATAGTACGGCTCGACTCGACGGCCCGTGAGTTCATGAGTTGGAGAACCGGCATGGCACAAGGCAAGGAACATCATTACACGGTCAAGACGGTCTGGACCGGCGCCGAGCAGGGCCCGGCCCGCGACTACAAGACCTATTCGCGCGCGTACCGGTTCGAGATCGCCGGCAAGCCGCCGATCGACGGTTCGGCGGATCCGGCGTTTCGCGGCGATCCGGCACGGCACAATCCGGAGGACCTGCTGGTCGCGTCCCTGTCGGCCTGCCACATGCTTTGGTATTTGCATCTCTGCACGGTCAAGGGCGTCACGGTGACCGCCTACGAGGACTCCGCCGAAGGCACCATGGTGGCGGAGCCGCACAACGGTCGCTTCACCGAGGTCACCCTGCACCCCGTCGTCACGATTACGCCGGACAGCGACGCCAAGGCCGCGGAGGCCCTGCACGAGCGGGCCCACGCGGAGTGCTTCGTGTCCAACTCGGTCAATTTCCCGGTGCGCTGGGCAGCGCGGATCGTCAAGGCCGAGGCGCCCGCCGCCTGACCTTTGGTATCAGTTCCGCCGTTCGATCAGGCCGCGGGCGATGACCTGGGCCTGGATCTCGGCGGCGCCCTCGAAGATGTTGAGGATGCGCGCGTCGCAGAGCACGCGGCTGATCGCGTACTCCTCCGCGTAGCCGTTGCCGCCGTGCACTTGTAATGCGTTGTCGGCGTTGGCCCAGGCGACGCGGGCGGCCAGCAGCTTCGCCATGCCGGCCTCGATGTCGCAGCGCCGCTCGGAATCCTTCTCGCGCGCCGCGAAATAGGTCAGCTGCCGGGCCACCATGGTCTCGACCGCCATCCAGGCGAGCTTGCCGGCGACCCGCGGGAATTCGACGATCGCCTTGCCGAACTGGCGGCGCTCGAGGGCGTACTTCAGGCCGAGCTCCAGCGCCGACTGGGCGACGCCGACGGCCCGCGCGGCGGTCTGCACGCGCGCCGACTCGAAGGTCGCCATGAGCTGCTTGAAGCCCTCGCCCTCGACCTCGCCCAAGAGCTCCTCGGCCTTGACCTCGAAGCCGTCGAAGGCCAGCTCGTACTCCTTCATGCCGCGGTAGCCCAAGACCTTGATCTCGCCGCCGGTCATGCCGGCCGCCGGGAAGGGGTCGGATTCGGAACCGCGCGGCTTCTCGGCGAGGAACATGGAGAGGCCCTTGTAGCCGGGCTCCTCCGGGTTGGTCCGCGCCAGGAGCGTCATCATGTCGCTGCGCGCGGCGTGGGTGATCCAGGTCTTGTTGCCCGTGACCATGTAGACCGCGCCGTCCCGCACCGCGCGGGTGCGGAGCGCGCCCAGGTCCGAGCCGACGTTGGGCTCGGTGAAGACCGCGGTCGGCAGGACTTCGCCCGAGGCGATCTTCGGCAGCCAGCGCTCTTTCTGGGCTTCGGTGCCGCCCAGGCGGATCAGCTCGGCGGCGATCTCGGAGCGGGTGCCGAGCGAGCCCAGGCCGATGTAGCCGCGCGACAGCTCCTCGGTCACCACGCACATGGCGGTCTTGCCGAGGCCCAGGCCGCCGAAGTCCTCGGGCACGGTGAGCCCGAAGATGCCGAGCTCGGCCAGCTGCTCGATTACCTCGAGCGGGATCAGCTCGTCCTTCAGGTGCCAGCCGTGCGCCGCCTCGCGGTGGTCCTCCGCGACCTTGCGGAACTGGTCGCGCACCATGTCGAGGGTCTCGTCGTGAAGGCCCGACTCGCCGAAGTCGCCGGAGTCCATACCCTCGGCAAGCAGCGCCGCGAGGCGCATCCGCACCGCGCTGGTGTTGCCGCGCACCACCAGCGCCTCGACCGCCGGGTCGCCCTGCAAGGCCCGCACCGCCGCGGCCTCCAGGCCCAGGTCGACCGGCCGGACGATCTCGACCTGGCTGAGCGCGATGCCGCCGGTCATCTGCTGCAGGTACTCGCCGAAGGCCGCCTGCAGGATGAGGCCGTCGAGCTCGCGCAGCGTGCCGGCCGCCTCCAGCCGCTCGGCCCAGTGCAGCATCTGCTCGAGCGCCATGACGTAGGTCGCGAGCCAGGCATAGCCGTGCGCCGCGAACTGCTCGCGCTCCAAGAGCGCCGGATCGACCCGGCCCTTGGGCGCGATCAGCGCCGCGACCGCCCGCCGGGCCTCGCCGAGGAACCCCTCGGCGGCCTCCAGCGCGCCGGTACAGGCGGTCAGAAGGTCGGGCAGGACAAGGTCGCTTTTCTCGGCGCCGGCCTCTCGGCTCACGGGTCCGGCCTCCACCCGGCCTATTCCTCGATCGCGTCTTCTAGAGTGCGCAGGCCCGGGTGCTTGGCCTGGACCAGGACCGCCATGTTGCCCGGTTTGTGCTCGTTCCTCATCATCTTGGTGTGGGCGCGCGGGATGTCGTGCCACGAGAAGACCTCGGACATGCAGGGGTCGATGCGCCGCTCGATCACCAGGGTGTTGGCTTG
>CAMYMY010000536.1 GCA_947259625.1 uncultured Kiloniellales bacterium
CATGCCAACAACCTGAAGGAAAGCGGCGTCGGCGACGTGGCGGTCGCGCTCCGGCCCGGCTCGGCCAGCATCAAGAAGGCCGAGACCGCGGGCCTGGCCGTCAAGACCCCGGCCGAGGCCGCCGCCTGGGCCGACGTGGTCATGGTGCTGACGCCCGACGAGCTGCAGAGCCAGCTGTACGGCGAGGACCTCGCCCCCAACCTGCGCGAGGGCGCGGCGCTGGCCTTCGCCCACGGCCTCAACATCCACTTCAACCTGATCGAGCCGCGCGCCGACCTCGACGTCTTCATGATCGCCCCCAAGGGCCCGGGCCACACGGTGCGCTCGGAGTACCTGCGCGGCGCCGGCGTGCCCTGCCTGCTGGCGGTCGAGCAGAACGCCTCGGGCAACGCCCAGGAGATCGGCCTGTCCTATGCCTCGGCCATCGGCGGCGGGCGCGCCGGGGTGATCGAGACGACCTTCCGCGAGGAGTGCGAGACCGACCTGTTCGGCGAGCAGGTCGTGCTCTGCGGCGGCTTGACCTCGCTGATCCAGGCCGGCTACGAGACCCTGGTCGAGGCCGGCTACGCGCCGGAGATGGCCTATTTCGAGTGCGTGCACGAGGTCAAGCTGATCGTCGACCTGATCTACGAGGGCGGCCTCGCCAACATGCGCTATTCGGTCTCCAACACCGCCGAGTACGGCGACTACACCAGCGGGCCGCGGGTCATCGACGGCGACACGAAGAAGGAGCTGCGCCGCATCCTGGACGACATCCAGTCCGGCCGCTTCACGCGCGACTGGGTAAAGAACTAGGCGTTCGATTCCAATAGCTTAGACCGGGGCGCCATCCGATTCCTGCGCCCCACGGCGCCAATCCGGACGAGCCCGCCGACGGAGCCTTCTGCAGGCGGAAACGAAACGTTAGGGTTTCTCGCGGCAACATCGCCGACGGCACACTTCCTGGGCGAGGCATCGCTTGAGCGCCCCGGCCATCGGTGGCTGCCGTGTGGGTGCTCGGCGGAGTCTCGAGGCGTGAGCCAGACGTGGCGCTACCATAACCCGGTCGACATCACCTTCGGCCCCGGCGCGTTCGGCCGGATCGGCGAGGCGCTGGACGGCCGGTCCTACGCGCTGGTCACCTATGGCGATGCGCCCTTCGAGGACCACCGGGCACGCCTGGCCGAGCTGGCGGGCGCGCCGACCGTCGCCGTCGACGACGTCGCGTCCAACCCGAACTTCGAAACCTTGGGCCAGCACTGCGCCCGTTTCGCCGCCATCGACCCGCCGCCCGAGGTGATCGTGGCGCTGGGCGGCGGCTCGGTGATCGACACCGCCAAGGTGCTGTCCGCCGCGCGCGGCGACTTCGCGCAGGTGCGGCACTATCTGGAGACCGGCCGGGGCGGCGACACCCTGGGCGCGATCCCGATCATCGCCGTGCCGACCACGGCCGGGACCGGCAGCGAGGTGACCGACTGGGCGACCGTCTGGGACCTCGACGGCGGCAGGAAGTACTCGCTCGCCCGGCCGAGCGTCTATCCGCAGTGCGCCCTGGTGGACCCGGAGCTGATGCTGGGGCTGCCCCGCTCGGTCACGGTCAGCTCCGGCCTCGACGCGCTGTCCCACGCGCTGGAGAGCCTGTGGAACCGCAACGCCAACCCGATGTCGACCGAGTTCGCCGTCCCGGCCGCGCGCGAGCTGCTGATGACGCTGCCGCTGCTGGCCGAGGACCTGGAAAACCTCGCGCTTCGCGGCCGGGTCTCCAAGGCGGCGCTGACCGCCGGGCTCGCCTCCTCGAACACCAGGACGGCGCTCGCCCACGAGCTGTCCTACCCGATCACGCTGCACCACGGCGTGCCGCACGGCATCGCCTGCTCGTTCAGCCTGCCGCTGGTGCTGCGCGCGGTGGCCGGCGAGAGCCGGACCTGCGATACCGCGCTCAAGCGGGTGTTCGGGGCCAACCTCGAGGCCGGCGCCGAGCAGCTCGAGGCGTTCCTGACCGGGCTCGAGGTCTCGGTCGATGCGGCCGACCACGGCGTCGACGAGAAGGTCTGGTTCGAGCTGGTCGAGGGCGCCTTCGACGGCGAACGGGGCCGCAACTTCGTCGGCCGCCGCGAAAAGGTCCTGTCCTACGTCTGAGCCGGAGAGTACCGGCGTCGGCGGTCAGCCGGCCGTCGAAGGACGGTTTTTCAAGACCCCAGAGTCCTCGATCACCCGGGCGATGACCTCGGCTTTCTGCTGCGGGGCCATGAGGTGGACGCCGGCCGCGCCGGGCAGCTCGCGCAGCCCCTGGATCAGCTCGATGCAGAGCTTGCGGCCTTCGCCGGCCGGGTCGGCGGCGCGCTCCAGGCGTTCGATCACGCTCTCGGGTACGCTGACCCCGTGCAGGTTCTCGTTCATCCAGCGCGCTTGGCGGGCCGAGGCCAGCGGCCCGGCGCCGAGGATGATCGCCAGGCGTTCGGTCAGCCCGGCCTCGGCCAGGCGCGCGAGGTAGCGCCCGGCCACCGCGAGGTCGAAGCAGAACTGGGTCTGCACGAAATCCGCGCCGGCATCGGCCTTGGCCAGGAGCGCCGTCGGCTGCCAGCCGGCCGGCGGGTCGAAGGGGGTGTCGGCGCCGCCGATGAACAGGTGGGGCGGCGGCTCGACCGCTCGGCCCGAGGGCAGGGTGCCGTCCTCGCGCAGCCGCCGGGCGAGGGCCATGACGCCGCGCGAGTCGAGGTCGTAGACGGGCTTGGCGTCCGGCAGGTCGCCGCCCTCGGGGTCGTCGCCGTGCAGCGCCAGGATGTTGGTGACGCCGAGCGCGGCGGCGCCGATCAGGTCGGCGGCCAGCGCGATGCGGTAGCGGTCCCGGCAGGCCACTTGCAGCACCGGCTCGATCCCCGCGCGGACCAGGATGGCGGCCGCGGCCAGGCTCGACATCGTTGCCCGGGCGCCGGCCCCGTCGGTCACGTTGACGGCGTCCGCCTTGCCCTTCAACGGCGCCGCCCGGGCGAGCAGAACCCCGGCGTCGGCCGAAAGTGGCGGCGTCACCTCGGCGGTGACGACGAAGCGGCCGGCGGCAACCGGGCGGACTGGACCGTGGCCTCAACCGCTTTCGGCCTTGGGCTCGGCCGCGTCCCGGGCGAGCGCCTTCAGCTTGGCCTCGACCGAGCCGGGCTCGAGCGAGTCGAGATAGAGGTCGGGGTTGGCCAGCATGTCCTCGATCCGGGTCAGGAAGCCCTGGGCCACGGTCGAGTTGAAGTCGATCTCGTGCATGATCCGCCGGAGCGCCGAGCTGCCGGCCATGAAGCGCTGCATCTGCGCGACGGTGTCGCGCGCCAGGCCCTCGCCGGTCCGCCAGTCGTCGCTGTAGACGCCGCTGTCGGCCGGGACGTCCCAGTAGTGCCAATGGCCGTCGTCGTCGAGGCTGATGGTCGGGAACTTCAGCCACTCCTGGTGCCACCACTCGGTATTGGCCTCGGCCTCCTGGACCGCCGCGCTCTGCAGCTCGGACGTGCTCGTTGGGTCAGCCATGGTCGCGTCTCTCCTGGATCCGGAGTCGCCTTCGGGATTGCGACAGGATCTTTGATAGATCATAGCATAGCATCGGACGCGCCGGACAAAAGGGTCCACGCGCCGGTAGCCGGTACGGCGGAAAGGAACACGAGATGCTGCGCCGTTTCATATTTAGTCCAATTAGGGTCTGACCCTAATTAGACGCGCCAGACATAATTAGGGTCAGACCCTAATTAACGTGGCAATATCTGGCCGCCGGGTGTTAGTGTAACCCGACATGATCGAGAGGCCCTTTGGCCGAGGACGCCGAATATGGCACGACTGCCCCGCTACCTCGTACCCGGTCAGCCCCAGCATGTCATTCACCGCGGAAACAATCGCCAGGCGGTCTTCGGCGGCGGGCAGGATTACCGCTTTTACCTGAAATGCTTGACGGAAGCTTGCCTGCGCCATGCCCTGGCGGTCCACGCCTATGTGCTGATGACCAACCATGTCCACCTGCTCGCCACGCCCGGATCCGAGCTCGGCCTGTCCAAGGCGATGCAGTCCGTGGCCGGG
>CAMYMY010000537.1 GCA_947259625.1 uncultured Kiloniellales bacterium
TTTCCGACGACGGCCACCGGCTTCGTCATGTCGGGCTACTTCGCCGGCTTCGCGGCGGGCTCGACCCTGGCGCCCAAGCTGGTCGCCCGGGTCGGCCACATCCGGGTCTTCGCGGCGCTCGCCTCGCTCGCCTCGATCGTGGCGCTGCTCCACGTGGTCTTCCTGACGCCGGTCAGCTGGACCGCCATGCGGCTGGCCACCGGGTTCTGCTACGCGGGGATCTACGTGGTCGCCGAAAGCTGGCTCAACGACCGGGTCACCAACGAGCTGCGCGGCCAGCTGCTCTCGGTCTACATGGTCGTGGGCCTCGCCGGCATGGCGGCCGGCCCACTGCTGCTGAACGCGGCCGATCCCGGCGGGTTCCTCCTCTTCGTCGCCGTCTCGATCCTGGTCTCGCTCGCGCTGGTCCCGATCCTGCTGACCGCCAGCCCGGCGCCGCGCTTCGACACGACGGCGAAGGTCAGCCTGAGGCAGCTCTACCGCATCTCGCCGCTCGGCGTCCTGGGCTGCGTGGCGACCGGCCTGTCGAACGGCGCGCTGGTCGGCATGGGCACGGTTTACGCCGAGAACGCCGGCCTGTCCCTGGCCCAGATCTCCTTTTTCATGAGCGCCGCGATCCTGGGCGGCGTCGCCCTGCAGTGGCCGATCGGCCACTTGTCCGACCGCTTCGACCGGCGCCGGGTCATGACCGTCGTCACCCTGGCCGCCGCGCTCGCGGCCGGAGCCGCGATCTTCGTCGCCGGCCTCTCGGTCTGGGGCCTGCTGGCCCTGATCTGCCTGTTCGGCGCGCTGTCGTTCCCGGTCTATTCGCTCAGCCTGGCCCACACCAACGACCACCTGACGCCCGAGCAGATGGTCGGGGCCAGCAGCAGCCTGGTGCTGGTGACCGGGGCCGGCGCGACCCTGGGGCCGATCGGCGCCGCGCTCGCCATGACGTTCCTGGGCACGACTGGTTTCTTCTGGTTCCTGGCCCTGGTCCACGTGGCGCTCGGCGGCTTCGCCCTCTACCGCATGACGCGCCGTGCCGGAATGCCGCCCGAGCAGCAGGGCCCGCACGTCTACGTACCGCGGACCTCGCCGGTCGCCGTCGCCATCGCCCTGGAATCCGCGCAGGACCAGACGCCGGACGCGTAGAGACCGAAGGCCCTTCGGAATGACCTTCGGGATTATGGCTGCGCGCGAGGCGCAGATCATGTAAAAGCCTTTTACATGAGCTGGTCGGGACACGGACGCAAACGGCGCGGTTATCATCACGGAAATCTGCGCGAGACCCTGATCGCGGCGGCGCTGGATCTGATTGCCGAAAAAGGCCCCGCCGGATTCACCTTCGCCGAAGCCGCCCGTTGGGCCGGAGTCAGCCCAGGCGCGCCTTACCGGCATTTCCGCGACCGCGACGCGCTGATGGCCGATGTCGCGCGGCGCGGCTTCGAGCGCTTCGCGGCCGAGCTGGCGCGGGCCTGGGACGAGGGCCGGCCCGATCCCTTCGAGGCTCTGCAAAACACCGGCCGGGCCTACCTCGCCTTCTCCAGGACCGAGCCGGCCTATTTCACGGCGATGTTCGAGGCCCAGCTTCCGCCCGACCTGGACCCGGAGCTGGCGCGGGCCGCGGACCAGGCTTTCGCGGTCGTGCGGAAGGCCTCGGACGCGCTCTGCGCCCGGCTGCCGAAAGAGACCCGCCCGCCGTCCCTCATGGTGAGCCTGCATGTCTGGGCCATGGCGCACGGCATCGCCACACTCTTCGCCCGCGGCGATGCTGCACGGCGCGCGCTGCCGATGCCGCCGGAAGACCTGCTCGAAGCCGGTCTGCTGGTCTACCTGGGCGGACTCGGCCTTGGCGGCGATCAGAATCGCTGAGCAGGGTTTTTTTCGCCGCGGAGAGCGCGGCAACCCTTGAAAGGCGAACGGGCCATCGCCAGCTAGATTAATGTAAACACCATTTACATGAGGCTCCGATGGAACTCGCGGCGAAATTGGACGACTACGGCAAGCCGGCCTGGATCCTTGTGATGGTCCTCGGATTCATCCTCTTCTGGCCCATTGGCTTGGCGATCCTGGCCTATCTGATATGGAGTGGACGTATGGGATGCTGGAGACATGGCGGCCCCGGCCGCTGGCACCGTGACGGCACCGAGCGCAAGCGTTCGGGCGCCGAGAGTTGGTTTGGCGGGGAGCGGCGTGCGGCCTCGAGCGGCAACCACGCCTTCGACGAGTATCGCGAGGAGACGCTGCGCCGTCTCGAGGACGAGCAGACGGAGTTCAAGGACTTCCTCGAGCGCCTGCGCCATGCCAAGGACAAGGCCGAGTTCGACCAGTTCATGGCCGACCGCAAGCGTCAATCCGGGCGGCCCGAGGCCCCCGAAGGCCCCGCCCCCCAGACGCAAGGCTGATCCGCCGAGATCGAGACCGCCGGCGCCGGACATTACGCCCGGCGCCGGCCACAGCCGCCAGAAAAGGTGTCAGACACCT
>CAMYMY010000538.1 GCA_947259625.1 uncultured Kiloniellales bacterium
GGCCCATCCGGCCTACGCTGCGGGCGAGGTGGATACCGGCTTCATCGCGCGTCACGCCATGGACCTGCTGCCGGACGCAGAGCCCGCTTCGGACGAGGTTCTGGGGCTGGCCAGCCTCGCGGTGCTGCAGCAGCGCCGCGCCGAGGCCGACGCCCAGGCGCGCCGCTCCGGCGATCCCCACTCACCCTGGCATCAGACCGCCGGCTGGCGGCTCAACGTGGAGACCCACAGCCGGCTGATGTTTCACGATGGCGACCGGAAAGTCGCGGTGACGGTACGCTACCGGCCGGGGGGCTATCGGCTGGTTCTGCCGGGCGGAGAGGTCGAGGCGCGCGGCAGGCTCGAGGCGAGCGGGGAGCTTCTGGCCGAGCTCGATGGCCACCGGGTCCGTGCCACGGTCGTGCGCGACGGCCACGAGCTCAACGTGCTGACCGGGCCGCGCGCCCACCGGCTGGTGCTGCACGATCCGCTGACCCTCGGCGCCGCGGCGGAGGCCGGTGGCGGGCGGCTGACCGCGCCCATGCCGGGGCGCGTGGCCGAAGTCCACGTCAAGCCCGGCGCGCGGGTCGCGCGCGGGGCTCCGCTGCTGGTGTTGGAAGCGATGAAGATGGAACACACCATCGCCGCCCCGGCCGACGGCCGTGTGACCGAGATCCATTTCGGGACCGGTGACCTGGTCGAGGAGGGTGCCGAGTTGCTCGCCCTGGAGCTCGAGGAGGCCTGACGCCGTGACCCTGCCGCGGCGCATCAAGATGGTCGAGGTCGGCCCGCGCGACGGGCTGCAAAACGAGCCCGAGGCCGTGCCGCCCGAGATCCGGATCGCGCTGATCGACCAGCTGAGCGCGACGGGTCTGATGGCTATCGAGGCGGGTAGCTTCGTTTCGCCCAAGTGGGTGCCGCAGATGGCTGATACGGCCACGGTTCTGGCCGGCATCGAGCGCCGCCCGGGGGTCAGCTACCCGGTGCTGGTGCCCAACATGCGGGGTTTCGAGGCGGCGCTCGCGGCGGGGGCCGAGGAGATCGCCGTGTTCGGGGCCGCGTCCGAGCGTTTCACGCGGAAGAACATCAACTGCTCGATCGCCGAGAGCCTGGCGCGCTTCGTCCCGGTCGCCGAAGCGGCCAAGAAGGCCGGGATCAGGGTGCGCGGTTACGTGTCCTGCGTGCTCGGCTGTCCCTACGAAGGCGAGATTGCGCCGGCGGCCGTGGCCGAGGTTGCCGGCCAGCTGTTCGAGATGGGCTGCGCCGAGGTGTCGCTGGGCGATACGATCGGCGTCGGCACGCCGGCGCGCGCCCGGGCGATGGTGCAAGGCGTGGCCGAGCGGGTGCCGGTCGAGCGCCTTGCGGTGCATTTCCACGACACCTACGGCCAGGCGCTCGCCAACGTGCTGGCTTGCCTGGAGCTCGGCGTGGCCACGGTGGACAGCTCGGTGGCGGGGCTCGGCGGCTGCCCCTACGCGCGGGGCGCCTCGGGGAACCTGGCGAGCGAGGATCTGCTTTACATGCTGGAGGGTCTCGGGATCGAGACCGGCGTCGATTTCGAGCGTCTGGTGGCGGCGGGGCGGTTCATCAGCGAGCACCTAGGCCGGCCGCCCCAGTCCAAGGTTTCCCTGGCCTTGGCGGGCCGGCGTGAAACCGCCTGAGCGGTCCTGGCAGGAGGCAAAGAGGCCGTCTCGTGACGCTTCACCTGATCAAGCTTTCAGTGGGGACCGTATCGGTCGAGGACCTGCGCCGGTGGCAGGGTCGGCGTCTCAAGCTCAGCGGCCGCGTGTTCCACCAGACGCGTATGATGCCGCGGCGCGCGGACGAGCTGCTTCGGGGCGGCTCGATCTACTGGGTGATCAAGGGCTTGGTCCAGGCCCGCCAGCGGCTGAGCGCGATCGAACCGCAGATCGACGGCGACGGCCGCCGGACCACCTTGCTGGTGCTCGACCCCGCTCTGGTGCGCACCGTGGCCACGCCGCACCGAGCCTTTCAGGGGTGGCGCTACCTGACGCCCGAGGATGCCCCGCCCGACCTCGGCGATGCGCCGGGCGACGCCCCGGACATGCCCGCGGAGATGATCGCGGAGCTGCGCGCGCTCGGTTTGCTGTGAGTGGGCTTCACGGGCTCTTTTGCCACTGGACAGCGGATCGCGAAGCGCCTATATAACCGCTGCAGGCCGGGTCGGCAGCGGCACGGCGGGCAATCCGGACGATACGAACGTGAGCGACCGCGCGAAGTGCGGCGTTGATTGTCGCGAGCGTCTTGGGTATACTCCTTGGCCCCAGCGGCTTCGGAGTCACACCAGGACGGGTGTCCCGAGGGCAGCGGGTTCGAACATCGTCTGGTAGCGTCATGAGGTCTCGAAGGCCTCGACGTTGCGGCGCGTTTTTTGACATTGTAGTTTTGAATGGAAGGGATACGCGGGCGGCTGTTTGCCTTGATGTTGGACATTGGGCCTTTGGCGCATACGCGTATTCTTGT
>CAMYMY010000539.1 GCA_947259625.1 uncultured Kiloniellales bacterium
GGGAGGGGGAGGGGCTCGACGAACTGCGCACGCCCGCCTTCGAACCCCATCTCGAGGCTTGAGGAGGCACCGTCGTGGAACTTTTCCTGATCACCTTCGCCGTCTTGGTGATAGCATTTCTGGGACTGGCGAGCGGCCTGCTCCTCGGGCGCGGCGGCTTTGCGGGCGGCTGCCGGGGCCCGCGGAGCGACGGCTGCGCCGGTTGTTCGGCCCGCCAGAGAAGATCGGAGACGCCATGAACCGCTCCGCGACAGCCAGGGACTACATGGCCGCCAAGCTGATCACCTTGGCGCCGGACATGGACATTCACCTGGCCATCAAGACGCTGCTCGACAAGAGGATCTCCGGCGCGCCCGTGGTCGACGAGCGGGGCGATCTGGTCGGGGTGCTGTCCAAGAAGGACTGCTTCAAGGTCGCGTTCAGCGCCAGCTACCACAAGGACTGGGGCGGGCGCGTCTCCGACTACATGACCGCGGAGGTGCAGACCATCGACGCCGACACCGACATCGTGGCGGTGGCCGAGCTGTTCCTCAAGAGCCCCTTCCGGCGCTACCCCGTGATGAGCGACGAGCGCTTGGTCGGCCAGATCAGCCGCCACGACGTCCTGAAGGCGCTCGAGGACCTCTGGTAGGGCAGCGGCCTAGAAGCAGGGCCAGGAGCTGACGGCTGGCGCATCCCCGCGGCGCGCCGCGCAGGCGCAGCCCGGCAGGCCGGCGAAGGCGAGCGCCAGGGGCACGAACCCGAACAGGCCGATCCAGCGCAGCCCGCCCTCGAGCGCGAAGAAGGCCGAGAACAGCGCCGCCGCCGGGGCCAGGCGGAGCGTCCAGGTCAAGGCAAACGACAGCCAATGTAGAGCTTTCTGCATCGTGACTCGAATATGGCGGTCCACCGCCGATCGATCAACGACGCATCCCGTACAGCCCGGGAAAGAGGGACAGGCACCATGTCACTGGCGTGACAAGGAGCCAGTCCCTGTTTCCCTCCGGCTTTTCAGGCAAAGCGCTCCTCTCGGTGCCGGCGTCAGTCGAGGCCGTAGACCTGCCGCGGGGTCAGGTGCTCGGGGAAACGGTCGATCAGGGCGCGCCGGGCCTGGAAGCAGAGATGGCAGGCGTCCGCCGGGCCGATCTCCGGCGCGATCCCGTAGACCTGGGAAAGGCGCGCCGGTCCGCCCTCGACGAGGGGGCCGCAGACCGGGTGTGCCTCCGCCCGGTATTCGGCGAGCAGCCGCGGGAGCGGTGTCTCCCAGATGCTGCCTATCGTGAGCCCCTGGCAGACGTGGACGTTGCCGAAGCAGTCGACGTGGACCCGTTCGGGCGTCTGCAGGTCCTCGTAGGGACATTCGGTGAAGGCGGCCGCCGGCTGGCGCGGCACACCGTCCGTCAAGCGGTCGGCGGCGCGCCCGCGGAACCTGACCTCGCCGCCGACGATGGTCGCGCCCTTGCGCCGGCCGTCCCCGCTCTCGGTCCCGGACGCCGGCCTCTCGATACGGATCGTGTCGACCGGCAGGCCGAGCCTGCGGGCGACGCGAAGCGCGGTCTTGACCGGCGGGTCGCTCCGCCCGCCCCGTTCGCCGCCGTGGAACCAGTCGTCGCTCATGCTGAGATCGGCGACCTCCAGCGCGCTGAGCGGCTCGAGCCAGATCTCGGCGTCCGCCTCCGTTGTCGCCCAGGAACCGTTCGTGACGATGCCGGTCTTGAACCCCAGGGCGCGGGCCATGTCGAGGCCCTCGATCATCAGGGAATAGAACAGGAAGGGCTCGCCGCCCTCGAAGTAGATCCACTCGACCGTTCCCAGCCGTTTCGCCTGCTCGAGGACCTCGGCGATTTGGGCGCGGGTGAAGGTCCCCTTGGCCTTCGGGCCGCAGTAGAGAAAGCAGTGGTCGCATTCGAAATTGCAGCTGTAGGTCAGGAGGATGTGGACTTCGCGCAGCATCGCGTGCTTCCGTTTCCGGCCGTCGCCTGTAGTCTAAGAGCGGCGGCCGGCCGAGTCTAACGGCGCCCCGCAGATCGTCCCTTCCAACGAGGCCACGGCGGTCTAAACTGGCGAAGGGCACCATCCGTGGAGGCGGGCCAATCCATGCCGATCAAACTCGACCGCGACATCGTCGACCGTCGAACCTACGAGCAAACCGCGGCGCGTTTCCGGGAAGCAGGCATCCGTTTGCCCAAGATCGCGGAGCTCGCCGATCCCCGGGCCATCTACGAGCGACTGGGCGATTCGCTTGGCGCGGTCGATCCCGACGCGCCGGACGCGTTGAACCTCTACCGTGTGCATTGGCACAACGGATCCTCCCGCCGGGACTTCACCGAGGTGCCGGAGCACTTGGTGCTGCCGCCGGAGCTGACGGGCGTCGAGGCCCGGATCATCGTCGCCCTCGGCAACAGCTTCCCCATGATCCGGACCCATAAGGTGCTCGCGGCCTATGGCTGCCTGATGCCGCGCTTGATCACTCGGCTGCCGCGGCGTCGCGGTGCTGCCCGAGGGGATGAGCCGGGAGCGCTTCGAGTGGCTCGAGCGCTGGGTGAGCGAGCCGGCCGACATCGTCCGCACGCCGGGTTCGGAGAGCAACGTGAAGGAGATCTACGACGCCTGCCACCTGCTCGCCCGCGATCCGGACAACGTCATCCTCAACCAGTTCAACGAGTTCGGAAACTACATCGCCCATCGGGCCGTGACCGGGCCGGCCCTGGAACGCGTCTTCGAGCACGTCCGGGGGGACACGTCCTTGCAGGCGCGCGCCTTCGTCTCGGCCTCCGGATCGGCGGGGACGCTGGCCGCCGGGGACTATCTGAAGCAGCGCCTGGGCAGCGCGGTCTGCGCCGTCGAGGCCCTGGAATGCCCGACGCTGCTCTACAACGGCTACGGCGAGCACAACATCCAGGGCATCGGCGACAAGCACGTGCCCTTCATCCACAACGTCATGAACACGGATTTCGTGGCGGCCGTCTCCGAGGCCGGGCCGGATTGCCTGAACCTGCTTTTCAACACCGATGTCGGGCGCGGCTATCTGACCGGACGCAGAGGCGTCGGGTCGAACAGCGTGGTGCGCCTCTCCGGGCTCGGCCTGTCTTCGATCGCCAACGTGCTCGCCGCGATCAAGCTGTCGAAGTACCTGGACCTCGGCCCCGAGGACGCGGTCTTGACCGTCGCGACCGACGGGGCGGAGATGTATGAGACCGAACGCGACAAGGCGGCCGCCAAGTACCTGGGCGGGCGTTTCGACGAACTCGCCGCCGCCGAGGCCTTCGGCCGGTATATCCTGGGCGCGGCGACCGACCACCTCCTGGAGCTCGATCGCCGGGCCAGGGACCGGATCTTCAACTTGGGCTATTACACCTGGGTCGAGCAGCAAGGCGTGAGCGTCGAGGATTTCGGCGCCCGTCGGGACCCCGCCTTCTGGGACGGCCTCATGGACTATGTGCCCGCGTGGGACGCCATGATCGACGCGTTCAACGGGCCCCCGGCCGGCGCGGATACCGTCGGGACCCCCTAGGCGGGTCCCAGGCCGCCGTCACCTCTTCTCAAGCGAAACGCTGCGCCCGGCCCACTCGGGCGGTTCGCGCACTCTGGCCTCGGTCAAGGCCGTCTGGACAGCCTCCGGCAGGGGCGCCGTCCGGCCCGCCTTGGTATCGAAATGGAGCGCCACGCATTCGAAGGTCGCCCTCAGGACGCCGTCGACCGTCATGACATGGGCGAAGCG
>CAMYMY010000540.1 GCA_947259625.1 uncultured Kiloniellales bacterium
AAGGACGCCATCTTCCTCTCGCCGCACAAGTTCATCGGCGGGCCGGGCACGCCGGGCGTGCTGGTGGTCAAGAAGGCGCTGCTCAAGAACCGCGTGCCGACGACACCCGGCGGCGGCACCGTGGCCTACGTCAGCCCCGAGGAGCACCAGTACCTGGACGATCCAACGCACCGCGAGGAGGGCGGCACGCCGGCCATCATCGAGTCGATCCGCGCCGGCCTCGTCTTCCAGCTCAAGCAGGCGGTGGGCGAGGACGTGGTGAGAGAACTGGAGGAATCCTTCATCCGACGTGCCATCGCCTTCTGGTCCAAGAACCCCAACATCCAGCTGCTCGGCAACCTCGAGGCCGAGCGGCTGTCCATCGTTTCCTTCATGGTCCACCACGGCGAGCGGTATCTGCACCACGACTTCGTCGTGGCGCTGCTCAACGACCTCTTCGGCATCCAGTCGCGCGGCGGATGTTCCTGCGCGGGTCCCTATGGGCATCGCCTGCTCGGCATCGACCAGCCGCTGTCCAAGCGCTTCGAGCAAGCCATCGTGTCGGGCTGCGAAGGGGTCAAGCCGGGCTGGGTTCGTGTCAACTTCAACTACTTCATCGACGAGGCGGTCTTCGACTTCATCCTCGAGGCCGTCGCCTGGACGGCCAACGAGGGTTGGAGGATGCTGCCCGACTACCGCTTCGATGCGCCGAGCGGCCAGTGGCGTCACCGGCAAGGGACACCGGCCTCGGTGACGGGGCTCGACGACTTGGCCTATGTGGACGGCAAGCTCCATTATCCGAGCCGCCGTGAGGGCGCCCCTGTTTCGGCCCTTCGTGGCTACCTCAAGGAAGCTCAACAGCTGGCCGACGGGATGTCGCTCAGGACCGGGGACCGGGCGCTGGAGGACCCGGCACTGGCCGAAGATCTGGAGGAGCTGCGTTGGTTCACGCTGCCCGGCGAGGCCCTGGCCGAACTCGGAAGCGTTACGCCTGGATAATCCTTACCGATAGGACAGATGTGCGCTACTGGTGCCTCGGGTCGAGCTGCGGCGCGGCGGGCGAGGTCGGCGGCACGTCGACGAAGCTCTCCGGCTGCACCAGCGGCACCTTCGGTCGCTGCAGCGCGCGGTAGCCCAGGAATCCGAGCAGCACGGCTGCCACGGCCGCTTCGTAGCCGAACAGGCCGGTGGGTCCGAAGGCCCCCATGGCCGCCGACGCGAGCAACGGCCCCAGCGTCGCGCCCGCCGAGAAGAACAGCAGAAGCCCGCCCGCGGCGGCGACGTACTGCGCGCGTGGCAACTGGTCGAAGGCATGGGCGGTGCTGCTCGGATAGATCGAGGTCAGGGTGCCGCCCAGAAATAGGGCGAGCAGCAGCAAGGCGGGGAGCGAAGCGCCCAGGTGCGCCAGGCCGATCATCGCCAGGCAGCCGAGCAGCGCGAGGCCGACGGACCCGCCCAGCACGATGCGCCGGCCGACCCGGTCCGACAGGCGGCCGATCGGCCACAACAAAAGGAAGGGGCCGAACACGACGGCCCCGGTAAAGAGCGACACGTGGAACACGCTCAGCCCGGTGTTCTGCGCGAAGACGGCGGCCAGGCCGTGCACCGCCCCGATCATCATCCCGCCGAGAAACACGCCGACCACCGCGAGCGGCGAGCAGGCGTAGAGCGCGCGGAGCGCCATGGGCCTGACCTCCGCGATCTCCGGCGCGGGCGTCGAGGTGAGCGCTATCGGGACCAGCGAGAAGGTCACGAGAATCCCGGCCATGATGAAGGCCTCGAGCCCGGCCAAGTCCCACAGGTTGACCATCAGCTGGCCGAAGCAGAGCGCCAGGTAGTAGCTGCTCATGTGGAAGGTGAGGACCTGGCCGCGGGTCTCGTTCGTGCTGCGCTCGTTGAGCCAGGACTCCATCACCGTGAACAGCCCGGCCAGGCAGAAGCCCTGGACGACACGCAGCAGCGCCCAGACCGGCGGGCTGAACACCAGCGGATAGATCAGCACGGCAACCGCGGAGATACCCGCTAAGGCGGCGAAGGTGCGCACATGACCGACCCGCCCGACCAGTCGCTTGGCGTAGAGGCTGCCCAGCATGAATCCGCCGAAGAAGGCCGACATGGTGGCGCCGATCAGCTCCGGTGCAATTCCCGCCTCGTTCAGCTTGAGCTGGATCACGATGCCGAGCAGCGAGTTGCCCAGCATCAGGATGCTGGCGGCCAACACGACCGGCGCGACGGAGAGCAGGATGGCGATCAAGGCGAAACCTCGCGATGGACGACTGGTCCCTTCTCGCCTACCAGGAGGGTCCGATACAAGGCCGACGATCGCGGCGTTCAGTGTGGCCGAAACGCTGGCCGAGCCGGTGGCGCTGTTTCCGGTAGAACGAGGCGATGTGCTTAGGGCGGAGCTTGTTGGAAGTGTCTTCTGGTCCGATGCAACGGTGTCAATCTGATCGAAGACCTGTCAGCCAAA
>CAMYMY010000541.1 GCA_947259625.1 uncultured Kiloniellales bacterium
CGATGTAGTGGTCCGAGGGCAGCAGCAGCATGAGGGCCTCGGGGTCGCGCCCGGCGAGACGCAGCGCGGCCGCGCAGGCGGCCGGCGCCGTGTTGCGCGGCACCGGCTCCAGCAGGATCTCGTCCGCCGCCACGCCCAGGGCCCGCAGCTGCTCGGCGACCAGGCAGCGATGCTCGCCGTTGCACACGACCAGCGGCGCGGCGAAGCGGTCCGGGCCGGCGACGCGGGCCGCGGTCTGCTGCAACAGGCTGGTGTCGCCGACCAGCGCGATGAACTGCTTGGGATAAAGCGCCCGCGACAGCGGCCAAAGCCGCGTGCCCGCGCCGCCGGACAGGATCACCGGGTGGATTTTGCCGTTGGACACCGAATTTCGCTCCCTCGGCCGCCTTGCTAAAGCAATTGGCGTTTCGGGCCAATCCCCTTTGGGGCCGGGCGCGTTTTTGACCCAGGTCATTGCCCCCGCGAGAGGATTCGGGTTTGATCTCAGGGTCGGCGCGCGCGCGGGCGGTCCGCGCGCTGCGGCCGAGCGAAGGAGGTGCCGCCATGGCTTACAAGAACCTGTTGGTGCATCTGGACGATACGGAGACCTGCGAGGGACGCGTGGCCGCCGCCATCGCCCTGGCCGAGGCCCAGGATGCCTATCTGACCGGGCTGGCCCTGGCCGTCGAGACCTCCATGCCGACCTATATCGGCGGGCAGATGCCGGTCGAGATACTGGAGGTGCAGCGCGCCCAGGTGCTCGAGCGCGGCCAGGCCGTGGCCACCCGCTTCGACGAGGCGCTGGAACGCAGCGGCCGGCCCGGCGCGAGCCGGTTGGTGACCGGCCTCGATATCGACGCGGCCCGGGTGGTCGCGCTGCACGCGCGTCACGCCGACCTGGTGGTCCTCGGGCAGGAGGAGCCGGAGGCGCCGCCCGCCCTGCCTCGCCACCTGGCCGAGGACGTCGTGCTGTCGGCCGGCCGGCCGGCCCTGGTGGTGCCCTATATCGGCGCGGGCAAGACCCTGGGCCGGCGGGTCATGATCGCCTGGGACACCGGACGCGAGGCGGCCCGCGCGGTGAACGACGCCCTGCCGATCCTGAAGCAGGCCGAGGCGGTGACCGTGCTGTCGGTCAACCCGCGGCCGGGCGTCGACCTGCACGGCGAGGAGCCGGGCGCCGACATCGCCCTGCATCTGACGCGCCACGGCGTGAAGGTCGAGGTCCAGCAGACCCAGGTCGAGGAGATCAACGTCGGCGACACGATCCTCTCGCGTCTGGCGGACCTGGGCTGCGACCTCCTGGTCATGGGCGCTTACGGCCACTCGCGCCTGCGCGAGGTGGTCCTGGGCGGCGTGACCCGGACCCTGTTCGAGAGCATGACCGTGCCGGTGCTGATGTCCCGTTGAACCCGCGCGCCGGCGGCACTACCCTCTGCGGCGAACAGCCGCAAGGGGGAAGGCCGCCATGCCGATCGTCAACCGCATCGCCGAGTTCCACGACGAGATTACCGCCTGGCGGCGCAACCTGCATGCCCATCCCGAGACCGCCTTCGAGGAGCGCCGCACCTCGGACCTGGTGGCCGGGAAGCTGGCGGAATGGGGCATCGAGGTGCACCGGGGCCTGGCAACGACCGGCGTGGTCGGCGTGCTTCCGGGACGGCGCGACAACGGCCGCCGCATCGGCCTGCGCGCCGACATGGACGCGCTGCATATTCACGAGGCGAACGACTTCGCCCATCGCTCCCGGCACGACGGCAAGATGCATGCCTGCGGCCATGACGGGCATACCGCCATGCTGCTGGGCGCCGCCAAATACCTGGCCGAGACGCGCAACTTCGACGGCACGGCCTACCTGATCTTCCAGCCGGCCGAGGAGAACGAGGGCGGCGGCCGGGTCATGGTCGAGGAGGGATTGTTCGAGAAATTCCCGGTTGAGGCGGTCTATGGCCTGCACAACGCGCCGGGCCTCCCGGTCGGCGAGATCGCCCTGCGGACCGGCCCGGCCATGGCTGCCTCCGACAACTTCGAGATCACGGTCAGCGGGCAGGGGACCCACGCGGCCATGCCCGATCTGGGCATCGATCCGGTGGTCATCGCCAGCCAGATCGTCACGGCGCTGCAGACCATCGTCAGCCGGCGGAGCAATGCGATCGACACGGTCGTAGTCAGCGTCACCCAGTTCCACGCCGGCGACACCTGGAACGTGGTCCCGGCGGAGGCGGTTCTGCGCGGCACCGCGCGGACCTTCAAGCCGGCGCTCAGCGAGCGGGTCGAGGCCGAGATCCGACGCCTGGCCGCCGGCATCGCCGAAGCCAACGGCGGCCGCGCCGAGGTTCGCTACGAGCGGTGCTACCCGGCGCTGGTCAACACCGAGACCGAGAGTCTGCTGGCCGCTCGCGTGGCGGCCGAGGTGGTCGGCGCCGAGCGGGTCGATGCCGAGGCCGACCCGCACATGGGCTCGGAGGAC
>CAMYMY010000542.1 GCA_947259625.1 uncultured Kiloniellales bacterium
CTCGACGGCCACGTCCAGGACCAAGATCACCAACACCGACGAGACCACGGCCACGATCAGCAACATCAACCAGGGCCGCTCGCTGAACCTGATGTTCTACCGGCTCAGCAACAAGTTCACCGGCGGGCTCTTTCTGGAGGGCCTGCAATTCGATGTCATACCTGGCGTCGAGCTGATCGCCGGCAGCGGGGTCCTCGCGTCCAAGAGCTTCAGCCTCGATGACCTGCCGGGCATGATGGCGGAGTTCAGAGGGGCGCGACTGCCCTTCGACGTCGCCGCCGAGCAGCAGGACGATTACGAGAACCGCGTGCTCGACAGCATCGAGAGCCTGATCGGGCGGGAATATCTGGAGCTGCCGCCGTCGCCGCCGCCGGGAGGGCGCGCCCTTGCGGCCCCCGCCCCGCAGGAGGAGAAGGCCGCCGCGACCTCGGTTCAGCTGGTCCGGCTCGCTGTTCCGGCGCCGCGCTTGACCGCTGCTCTCGGTGCCGGCCGCGCGAAAGCCACGAAGAAACGCAACGCGGAGGATCGCTTGGCCAAGTTCAGCGAGGCATTGCGCGGCGCCGAATTCCTCAGCGACAAGCCGATGGTGCCTCAGGATCTCTTGATCGCAGCGCCCGGATTCTATCTCGACTCCATGGTCGGCGTTCGCGCCAGTACCGAGCCCTATTCGGAGGAGATGCGTGCCCAAGAGGTGCGGATGCGCGCCGCGGACGTGTTCCTCAAGGAGTCCGAGGGTATCTATCAGCGCGCCATGGCGGAGCGCCTGACGCGATCGCGTGGCAGCGCCGACGGCAATCGCCTGACCGGGGTCTTGCCGGATCACCAGCACAAGAATTTGGTGCTGTCGCTGAAACAACCGCTGCCGCCGGGCGACTGGTACCTGCGCTTCGACGGCAAGGACAAGGCAAAACTGCCAAGGAGGGCGGTCGGCAGGGACAATGTGTCCCAATCCTGGCCCCGCCTCCAGGAATGGCTCAAGACCGAGGACCTCGTGTCCAGAATCGAGCTGTTCGACGAAAGATCGGGAAGCACCATAAGCTATCCGCTGTAAGGTGGCGGGTGCGCGGACCGTCTAACCGTCGGCCAGACCGAAGGGCGGCGGATATCTGACGCGTCCCGATACGCCGTCGAGCGCCCCGGGCGTCAGCTCGAGCGCCATGAACGCGGGGCCGGAGAAGGGCGCTTCGAGGAGCCGCGCCGTTTCGACGGAGAACCCGAAGCGCGGATAGTAGGCCGGGTGCCCCAGCACGACCACCGCCTCCACGCCGAGCGCGCGGCAGGCCTCCAGCCCCCGGCGCACGAGCGCGGATCCCAGTCCCTGCCGCTGCCGGTCGGGCCGGACCGCCATGGGCGCGAGCGCGGCGCCGCGGATCGTGCGCCCGGCGGTTTCGATCGGAAGCTCGCTGAACAGGATGTGTCCGACGACCTCGCCGCCGTCGCAGGCGACCAGCGAGGCAAGGACGAGACCGTCCGATCGCAGCCGGTCCACGAGCTCCACTTCCTCGGGCGTGCCGAATGCCAGTTCGTTGACCTCCCGGATGGCCGTTCGGTCCCCCAGGGTCTCCTCCCGAATCTTGATCATGCCGCCCCCCGGCGAACTCGAGCCTCCGGCGCCGGATCGTCGCGTTTCTGAACCATGGCGCCGTCGGGCAAGTGTCGGCTATCATGGAGCGAACAAGAGCAATCGGAAACCCGAGTCTGATGATGCCGCCGAGCGCGGCGCCAATGAAGAGAGGGCAGGAGAATGGGCGAGAGCGTTTACAAGGTCATCGAGCTGGTCGGGACGAGCACCGAGTCCTGGGAGAAGGCGGCCGCCGCCGCCATCGAGCGGGCGGGGCAATCCCTGAGGGACCTGAGGATCGCCGAGGTCTCGGACCTCGACGTCCAGATCAGCGACGGAAAGATCGAGTGCTACCGCGCGAAGATCAAGGTCTCGTTCAAGTACGGCGGGGGCAGCTGACCGGCAGCACGCCCGGCGGCGAGCGCTAAGGGACCGTGTCTCCGGCCGTTGAGCGCAGCCGGTCGAAGTAGCCGGGCGTGAGCGCCGGCCAGGCCATCTTGCGCCGCAGCTTCTCGAGCTCGGCGCGGAAGCTGTCGTGCTGGACGTAGGCGGCATGGCGCGGCGACGACACGTAGCGGAGGCCGCCCGAGAGGTCGGGCTGGCCGGCCTTTATCAACTCACTGAATTTACGTGCTTTTTCCGGGTTGCGGTCCTGGTCGGCGAGGTGGTTCGCGATGAGGTGCGCCAGGCGGTCGAAGTCCTCGAAGACGCCGGCGGCGGTGTTGAGGAAGCCCAGGGTGAAGAGCGTGTCGTGGCGGGCGTTGAAGGCGGTCACCTGTATGATCGGATTTGGTGGAATGAGTTACAAGATTCCCGTTTACGCGGAATAGAGATTTCTAATTATCTAACCTTTATTTTGTGGTACCGATGCCACCTATAGCTC
>CAMYMY010000543.1 GCA_947259625.1 uncultured Kiloniellales bacterium
TGCCGGCCCTTGCGGGCCTGTTCGTGCTGATCTGGCGCGTCCGCCGCGAACTGGAGAGCGCCATCGGCGAGACGGCGGAGGATCTGGCCGACTTCAAGCTCGACGTTGCGAAGAACTACGCCTCCCAGGCCGCCCTCAAGGAGACCGAGCAACGTCTGACGGATCACCTGGTTCGCATCGAACAGAAACTCGACGATTTCGGGCGGACACGACGCGGCCGTTGATTGCCGGATTCGGATCCGGCCGTTCTTCCTCCCGGTGCCACCAGGCGGACACCTAAAGACATCCTGGTGTCTGAGATCTTGTGGCGCGTCGAAGGCGACACCCCCTGCACCGGTCCTCCAAACGCCACGCGGCGACTGCCGATGTGACCGCGGGTCTCGACGCACCTCGACGACCTTCGACACCATGGTTCCGGTCGGCGTGGACGCCGGTCCAGGTAACGACGGAACCGAACGCCCCCGATCTCTTGGCCCATTCCTCGGCCGCCCGTGGGCGGCAGTTTCGAAAAGGAGATGCATCATGTTCGAAGGTAAGCTCAACAAGGCTCTGGCCGCCCTGCTTTCCGCCCTCGTCTTTATCCTGAACCGCGCGTTCGGTTGGGACCTGGGGTTGAGCGACGAAGCCTACATGTCGATGGCCGGACTGGTGAGCACGTTCCTGGTCTGGGCCGCGCCGAACCTCAAGGACGCGAAGCCGAAGGCCGACTCGTGACCTGGCTCGGCGCCATCGGCCGCCTCGTCGGCGCTTTCGCGAAGCTGGCGGGTGTCGTGGCGCCCTACCTGCTGGGCAGGAAGAGCGCGGAAGAACGTAGCGCGAAAAGGGCCGCGAAACATGCTCGAGAAGCAAACCGCATCGATGAGAACGTCAGGCGCCTTTCTGATGCTGATCTTCATGACGAGCTGCACCGCAGATGACTGCGCGTGGGCCAAGAAGATCATCGTCAGCGAGCAGGACGTCGTGACCCGGCCGACCGCGGAGCAGATCGTCGTACACAATCGGAAAGTCGAAAGGTTCTGCCGCTAGACGTCCGAAGGGCTGGGGGAAGCAAGGCCGGTTCCCGTTCTCATCAGTCAAAGGGCGCCAGTTCCTACTTTTCTCGTATCGCACATACCCGCGGCCGTCCTTCGGGGCGGCCGCGGTTTTTGATTCGGGGTCGCGGAGTGTCGCCGCTCTCTCGAAGCGGTTCTCGCGCGGGTCATGAAGGCGCGGCGAGGCGGGTCGGCGGTGCCGGACGCCGGATCCGATCCACAAAAAGAAAATCCCCGTTGAGGTTTTGAAACCCAACGGGGACAAGTTGAACAGGGAGGAGGCCCTAGAAGGGCATGACCTCACCCTATGATGGCATGGTTAACGAATGGTTAACAACACGGAAATGAATCAACTATCCGAAAAATTTCTCCGGTTCGAGCTGACGGCCCCCGGGTCGCTCTTCGGGGAGTCCGGACGGCTTCGATCGCCCAGCCATCCTCGCGATCGCGCCACGCTGCGCCAGTGGGGGCGTCGGTCGACGCATGACCGGGGACCCGCCCCAAGGATGCGAAAGCCCATAATTCCAAAGTGTTTCTCAGTCCCGCCTCGATTGACATGCGAGACACAATTCCGACAATGGCCGCCAAACACAGGGATCGCTGGGAGGATTCGCGTGCGTCTGGACAGGCAAACATCGGCCGGCCTTTTGTTTCTGCTGCCGCTGGTGCTCTGGCCGCCGGGGCCCGGTCGAGCGCAGGAGGTCGAGACGGTCCGTATTGCCCACCTGGGCCAGGTCCTCGAGCGGCCGCCAAAGCTTTCCAACCTCGACCTCCCGCCGGAAGACGAGGGAGTCCGGGGCGGCCATTTGGCCATCAAGGACAACAACACCACCGGCCGCTTCATGAAGCAGGCCTTCGAGTTCCATGATGTCAGCGTGCCACCGGGCGGCGATGCGATGGCGGCATTCAAGAAACTGCTCGCCCAGGGGTACCGCTTCATCATCCTGAACGTGCCTGCCGAGCAACTCGTCGAAATGGCGGACCTGCCGGAGGCGGCGAAGGCGTTGATCTTCAATGCCGCGGCGCCGGACGACGCGCTGCGGAACGAATCGTGCCGGGCCAACGTCCTGCACGTGCGGCCGAGCCGGGCCATGCTGGCCGACGCGCTGGCGCAGTACCTGATGTCGAAGCGGTGGCGGGAGTGGTTCCTGGTGACCGGTCGGCGCGAAAGGGACAGGCTCTACGCGGCGGCTGTCAAACGGGCCGCCAAGCGTTTCGGGGCCAAGATCGTTGCCGAGAAGGCCTGGGCGTTCGGTCCCGACACCCGGCGCACAGCGCAGTCCGAGGTTCCGGTCTTCACCCAGGGCGTCGATTACGACGTCCTGATCGTGGCCGACGAGATCGGCGAGTTCGGCGAGTACCTGGCCTATCGCACTTGGGAGCCCAGACCTGTGGCCGGCACTCAGGG
>CAMYMY010000544.1 GCA_947259625.1 uncultured Kiloniellales bacterium
GCCGGCTGCGGGTCCGACCGCAAGGCGATCCTGGCGGGAATCCAGCTGGGGCACGCGCCCAACCGCACGGCCTTGATCATCTGCATCAGGGCATATTGCTCCATCTGCCGGCATCCGGTCTCTATGCTTTCGACCTGTCGGCGGCAAAGCCATAGCCCGTCATCATCCTCGGCCAGCCAGAAACTGGAAACCGAGCTGAACCGGGAAACCAAGTGGCAGAACGTGTCGACGGCGTGATGGATCGTCAACGACCGGGAGACCGCCTTTCCAAAGCTGCCGAGGCTCTCGAAGGAGCTGCCTTCGCCGACGCGCAGCCCGAAGGCCTCGGTCCCGGCCGCCCGCGCGGCGTGTTGCATGAAGATATAGGTATGCCGCGAAGGGATCAGGTCCTCCGGATCGCAGAAATGCCACATCGGCAGGCCCGCCAGGCGCAGAACCCGCTCCGGCGATACGCCGATATCTTCCAGGCTCGCGGCCACGTCGACCAGTTGACCTGCCCTCGTTAGTGGAATAGCCCCCATTGGTTGCCTGTCCTCCGCGCCAGGCGCATTCCCTCACTCCCCGTCGGTTGGCTTGCTAGGTTCCGATCAGAGTGCTCTCGCTACCGGCCGCTCAGGTCATCACCGCCGATTTCGGATGATTGCACGGCTGTTGAAATCCCGTACCCTTTCCGCTCGTCGTCAACATTACATTGTTTTTGTTGATTAGTCGCATTTTAGATACCGACCACTGGGTGGTGTCAAGACAACGGTTTTCACCTCAATGTGAAGGGATGTCCCCCCTTTCCCGGGCGCGATGGGGACGACCCCTCGCACGTTGCAACGGCGCCTGGCCGAGGCCGCACTCACATACCGCCCGCGCGTCCACGGGGTGCGCTTCGGGAAGGCGTAGCGTCTGCACGCCCGTGGCGCGTTATGGCAAGTTTCCCCTGTCCCCCCTCGACTAGGATTGCTTAAGATCGCAGTCACCGCCGGCCGCCACGCCGCGATGCATCCGGCACCGGCCTCGCGGAGGGCCTGCGGAGGTAGCAACGGGAGGATAGGGCAGATGTCCAGGCGACACTTAGCCATCGTTCTTGCCGGCGCATTCTTGGCAGCGCAGGTTTTCCTTCTCCGTCCGGGCGCGGCGCAGACGGCCACCGTCGATCCCGCGCTTCTGCAACAGCTTCAAGACGTGATCCAGCAGCAGCAGCGGCAGCTTGAAGAGCAGTCCAAGGTCCTCGAATCCCTGCAGCAGCAGGTGAACGACCTGAAGCGGACGGCGACCGAGGCGCAGACCGAGGCGAGCGAGGCCAAATCCACCGCGCAGCAGGCGGTCGACACCGCCAAGCAGGCCGTACCGGGGGCTGAAAAGCTCGTGACCTCCGGCCAGGAGCGGATCAAGCTCGCCATCTCGGGCCAGGTCAACCGAGCCGTCAACGTTGCCGGCGACGGCGACAAGACCAAGGCCTATTTCGTCGACAGCGACGCCAGCAACACCCGGTTCCGGCTTGTCGGTACCGGGAAGGTCACCGACGACTTCACGATCGGAACACGGTTCGAAGTCGCCTTGACCACGAACGAATCCTCAAAGGTCAGCCAGGACAACGAAGACGCCGGCGAATTCAGCGACTTTCGCTGGGCCGATTTGTCCTTCGACAGCAAGCGCTTCGGCAAGCTCTCGCTCGGCAAGGGCAGTACCGCTTCCGACAACGCCGCCGAGGTCGACCTGTCAAAAACGGACGTGGTGGCCTACTCGAGCGTCGCCGACATCGCCGGCGGGCTCCAGTTCCGCGACAACAACGACAATCTCACGGGTGTCAGCGTGTCCAATGCCTTCAAGAATTTGGACGGCCTGAGCCGCAAGGACCGGTTGCGCTATGACACGCCCACGTTCTACGGGTTCAGCCTCGCCGGCTCGGTGATCAGCGATCAGCGCTGGGACACGTCGGTCTGGTGGGGCGGGCAGGGTTACGGCTTCAAGGCGGCGGCGGCCGCCGCCATCTCGGATGCCAACGTGGACAACCAGGATCTCCTGTACGACGGCTCGTTCTCGGTCCTGCACGAGTCCACGGGGCTCAATTTCACCGTGTCCGGCGGCGTGCGGGACCAGGACGGCGACGACCCCTCGAACTTCTATGCCAAGGCCGGTTGGATCGCCGACCTGTTTTCCTTCGGCGACACGGCGTTCGGCGCAGACTACACCCGGTCGACGAACTTCCCGACCGGAAGCGACGACGGATACTCGGTCGGCCTGGCGGCGGTCCAGCAGATCGACGACTTCGGGACCGAGCTCTACGCACAGTATCGGCTATACTCGCTCGACCGGGACGGGAATCCCAGTGTCGAGGACCTCAACGTCGGAACGGTCGGCGCCCGGGTGAAGTTCTAGGGAGAGCCCTCGGAGTGGAGCCCAGATGCTTGCATCCGATGC
>CAMYMY010000545.1 GCA_947259625.1 uncultured Kiloniellales bacterium
GGTCCCCGCAGGTCACCTCCGTAAGTCCGGCCGCCAGGGCCATGACCAACAAGAATACCTCGCAGGGCGATGTCGCCCACAGGGCCGACCTCGCGCGCGCCACCTTGTCGGTCGACGGCACGGGCGCGAAGGTCTGCGTGCTGTCGGACAGGGTCGACCACCTGACAACCGTCCAGGGCTCGGGCGACCTGCCCGCGGGCATCGACATCCTGGCCGGCCAGGACGGCTTGGGCGAAGGCCTCACAGGCGAGGGGACGGCCATGCTGGAGATCGTCCACGACCTGGCCCCGGAGGCGCAGCTCGGCTTCGCCACGGCCTGGCACGGAGAGCCATCCTTCGCCCAGAACATCCGGGACCTGCGCTACGTCGCCGGCTGCGACGTCATCGTCGACGACGTCATCTACTTCGCCGAGCCGGTGTTCCAGGACGGCATTATCGCGCAGGCGGTCGATGAGGTGGTGGCCGACGGCGCCGTCTATTTCTCCGCGGCCGGCAATTTCCGCAACATGAACGACGGCCTCTCGAGCGTCTGGGAGGGCGATTACAAGGACAGCGGAATATCCGGTGGCATGACTGATGGCACCGTTTCCACGGACGGCACTGCCCACGACTTCGGCAACGCCCTCGAGCCAATCGTTGCCAACATCCTCTTGGACTTCTCGCCGGTCGTCACGCTTCAGTGGTCCGATCCCTTTGGTGCCTCCGGGAACGACTACGACGTCTGCATCCTTGACAGCTCGGGAGCCATAGTGAAGATGTGCTCGTCGAACGACCAAACCGGGACCCAGGATCCCTTCGAAATCCTCTACGTCCCTGGTTTCTTGATTGGAGATCCCGGCGATAAGCTGGTCATCATCAACTATCTGAATTCGGCGGCACCGCGTTACCTGAACCTCAACGCCTTCGGTGGCACGCTCACTATCGCCACCGCCGGGCAGACCTGGGGTCACTCGGCCGCCAAGGGCGCCTTCAGTGTCGCCGCCGTGGACTGGTGGCAGGCCTGCAGTGGCGCGCCCTGTGCCTTTACGGGCGCGGAAACCGTCGAGCCCTTCTCGTCCGACGGGCCGCGGCGGGTCTTTTTCAATCCGGACGGCACGGAGATCACGCCGGAGAACATCTTGGCCACGGGCGGCGAGTTGCGGCAGAAGCCGGACATCGCGGCGGCCGACGGCGTCGCGACCGCGACGCCGGGTTTCGAAAACTTTTTTGGAACCTCGGCCGCGGCGCCGCATGCGGCCGCCATCGCCGCTCTGATGCTGTCGCAGGATCCGTTGCTGACCCCTGCGCAGATACGCAGCGTGTTCGCGAGCACGGCCCTCGATATCGAAGGGCTGGGCGTCGACCGGGATTCCGGCTTCGGCATCGTCGACGCCTTTGAGGTTCTAGGAGGACCGCCGCCGCCGGTCCCGGGTTCGGGGGTCGACCTGGATTTCACCGGTGACTTCATGGCCGACATCCTGTGGCGCAATACGAGCACCAGACAGACCGTGATCTGGAAGATGAGCGGGTTTGCGATGGAGAGTTCTGCCACGATCGGCAATCCGCCCCGCGAATGGAATGTGGAGGATATCGGCGACTTCGACGGCGATGGCGATGCCGACATCCTGTGGCGCAATTCCAGTAGCTTCGCCACCGCGATTTGGCTGATGAACGGGTTTCTGATGGACACTGCTGCCACGGTCGGCAGTCCGCCCAGCAAGTGGCGAATCAAGGGCGTCGGCGACTTCGACGGCGACGGCAAGGCCGACATCCTGTGGCACAATTCGGACGATGGCGACACGGTCGTCTGGCGGATGGACGGGCTCACCCTGGTGGCCGGTAGGTCGATCGGCGTTCCACCTCTTGCCTGGGGGATCGTGGGCGTTGACGACTTCAACGGCGATGGCAGGTCGGACATCCTGTGGCGCAATTTCAGTGACGGTAGAATCGTGATCTGGCAGATGAACGGCTTCGTATTGGAGACCTCAGCCCTGATCGATAAGATACCCCTCGACTGGAAGATCGAGGCTACGGGCGACTTCGACGGCGGCGGTCAGGCCGACATCCTGTGGCGCCACAAGACCAGCTACAACACCGTCATCTGGCAGATGAGCGGGTTCACCATGGTGGCCGCTGCGTCGATCGGCGCGCCTTCGACCGTTTGGCAGGTGGCCCGCGTGGCCGACTTCGACGGCGGCGGTCAGGACGACATCCTGTGGCGCAATACGAGCACCAGACAGACCGTGATCTGGAAGATGAGCGGGCTTTCCATGGTAAGCGGGCAGAACATCGGCGCTCCATCGCTCGATTGGAAGATAGAGTAGGCCTGCTTCGCCGACCGTAGATCCGGCGGCCAAGGGCCCCGGGCATGGCAGGGTAAAGTCCTGCTATGACCCGGGGCCCCTTTCTTTTCGGGCGAGACAGGGCGCGG
>CAMYMY010000546.1 GCA_947259625.1 uncultured Kiloniellales bacterium
CCTGTTCATCCCCTTTGCCGAGGAGCTGTTGTTCCGCGGCGTGCTCTACGGCTGGCTGCGCCAACGCCTGGGCGTGCCGGCCGCGGCCGTGCTGAGCGCCTTGCTATTCTCGGGCGTTCACCGGATCGTCTGGCTGATCCCGGCGCTCGCCGTCCTCGGCGTCATCCTGGCCCTGGTCTACGAGAGGAGCGGATCACTCTGGCCCGCCATAGCGGTTCACGCCCTGTTCAACTCAATCGGCGTGGTCCTGGTCTACCTCGCCCTGGCCCAGGGCGTGCCGCTCACCTGAAACGCGCCCGCCCCCGCTACTCCGGGTCGCCGTAGAGCGCGTGGGCGCGGGTCTCGAAGGCGCCGACCATGCGGCGCACGGCCTCGTGGAACAGGGCCTCCATCATCTTCTGCAGCAGCTTGGAGCGGAACTCGAAGTCGACGTAGAAGTCGATCACGCAGCCCTCCGGGTGGTCCTCGAAGACCCAGTGGTTGTCGAGATATCTGAACGGCCCCTCGACGTAGCTCACGTCGATGCGCCGCCCGGCCTCGTCGAGCCGGACCCGGCTGGTGAAGCGCTCGCGGATCATCTTGAAGCCGATCACCATGTCGGCGACCAGCAGGTCGCCCTCGCGCCCGCGCAGCCGCGCGGCGATGCACCAGGGCAGGAACTCGGGATAGCGTTCGATGTCGGCGACCAGCGCGTAGAGCTGCGCGGGGCTGTAGCCGACAACGCGCCGCTCGTCGTGGGTCGCCATGGCCGGTCGCAGGCCGGCCCTAGCCCGCCGCCAGCCTGGCCTCGCGCGCCGCCCTCAGGCGGGCGAAGTCCTCGCCGGCATGATAGGACGAGCGGGTCAGGGGCGTCGCCGAGACCAGCAGGAAGCCCTTGCCGAGCGCCTGGGTCCCGTACTGCTTGAACTCCTCCGGCGTCACGAAGCGGTCGATCACGTGGTGCTTGGGGGTCGGTTGGAGGTACTGGCCGATGGTGAGGAAATCGACCCCGGCGCTGCGCTGGTCGTCCATCACCTGCAGCACCTCGTCCCGGGACTCGCCGAGCCCGACCATCAGGCCGGACTTCGTGAACATGGCCGGGTCGAGCTCCTTGACCCGGTCCAGCAGGCGCAACGAGTGGAAGTAGCGGGCGCCCGGCCGGACCTCGGGATAGAGCCGCGGCACGGTCTCCAGGTTGTGGTTGTAGACGTCGGGCCGGGCCTCGACGACGGCCTCGACGGCACCTTCCTTGCGCAGGAAATCCGGGGTCAGCACCTCAATGGTGGCGCCCGGCGCGGCCTCGCGGATCGCCCGGATGGTTTGCGCGAAATGCGCCGCGCCGCCGTCCTCCAGGTCGTCGCGGTCGACCGAGGTGACGACGACGTGCTCCAGGCCCAGGTCGGCCACGGCCCGGGCCACGTTGGTCGGCTCGAAGGGGTCGAGGGCGCCCGGCTTGCCGGTCGCCACGTTGCAGAAGGCGCAGGCGCGGGTGCAGATCCCGCCCATGATCATCATGGTGGCGTGGCGCTTCTCCCAGCACTCGCCGATGTTCGGGCAGGCCGCCTCCTCGCAGACCGTATGCAGGTTGTTGTCGCGCACGATCCGCCGGGTCGCCTGGTATTCCCGGCTGACCGGCGCCTTGACCCGGATCCAGGCGGGCTTGCGCTTGACCGGATTGTCCGGCCGGTGCGCCTTCTCCGGGTGGCGCAGCGGTTGGGTTTCGCTCGATGCTGCCATGGCTCACATGTGGATGACGCGGCCGTAGGCGTCAAGCACGCTTTCGTGCATCATCTCCGAGAGGGTCGGGTGCGGGAAGACCGTGTGCATCAGGTCCTCCTCCGTGGTCTCCAGGCCCATGGCGACGACGAAGCCCTGGATCAGCTCGGTGACCTCGGCGCCGACCATGTGGGCGCCCAGGAGCTGCCCGGTCTTGGCGTCGAACACGGTCTTGACCAGGCCGTCCGGCTCGCCCAGCGCGATCGCCTTGCCGTTGCCGATGAAGGGAAAGCGCCCGACCTTGACCTCGTGGCCGGTCTCCTTGGCCTTGGCCTCGGTCAGGCCGACGCTGGCGACCTGCGGCTGGCAGTAGGTGCAGCCGGGGATCCGCCCCTTGTCCAGGGCGTGGACGTTCGGCAGGCCGGCGATCTTCTCGATGCAGACGACGCCCTCGTGCTCGGCCTTGTGGGCCAGCATCGGCGGGCCGGCGACGTCGCCGATGGCGTAGATGCCGGGCTCGGCCGTGCGCGAATACTCGTCCGCGACGATGCAGCCCCGGTCGGTCTTCACCTTGGTGGTCTCGAGCCCGAGATCCTCGATGTTGCCCTGGACCCCGACCGCCGAGATGACCCGCTCGACGGTGATCTCGCTCTTGGCGCCCTTGGCGTCCTCGATCGCCGCCGTGACGCTGTCGGCGGCCTTCTTGAGGCCGG
>CAMYMY010000547.1 GCA_947259625.1 uncultured Kiloniellales bacterium
TCAACCGCCGAGGAGGACCCCATGACCATCCAGGCCTCGACTGCCGAAGTGCTCTCGGACGCAGCGCCCGACGCCGGCGGCGCCCCAGCCGACGGGCCCTGCGCGCCGGACGGGGCGCCCCACGGCGACCGCGAGGCGATGCTGGCCGAGCAGATGGCCGCCTGCCATCGCGTCGTCCTGGACTGCCTGGGCCGGGCCGGGCGGGCCGGCGACGCCGAGGCCGCGCGCCACGGCGAGCTGCGCCTGGCCGCCCGCTTCATGGCTCTCTTCCTGCGCCAGTCGGGCACCCTCGACCGCCACCGCGACCACCTTCGAAGGGCGCGCGAAGCGGAGGAACAGGCCGGGCGCGACCGCCTCAACCGCCAGGTCTCCCTGGCCGCCGCGCAGGGCCGCGGCCTGGCCCAGGGCTTCGAGGCCTCGCTGCGCCGCTTCAAGCAGGCGGAGCGCGAGCGGTCGGCGGCGGCAACGGACCGGGAGACCGGGGCGCCGCCGGACACCCTCGCCGCCCGGGCTCAACCCGCCCAGCCAGGGGCCGAGGACGCCGCCACCCCGCCGGACGGCGACCCGGCCGACCCCGCCCCCTACCCGCGGGGCGACGACCTCGAGGGCTGGCTCGAGACCTTCGCCGCGCCGCCGCGCCGAGCCGGGCCCGCCCCGGCCGAACCCGCGCCCAAGCTCACCCGCCAGCAGCGCCGCGCCGCCAAGCGCCTCCAGGAGAAGGCGGCGCGCAGCACGAAGGCGGGGTGACGGAGGGATCGGGTTGCCGGCTCGGGACCTCGACTAGCACACTTTGGAAGGATGACGCCGAGGCCGTCGGGCCGATATCGCTCTTGGCGGACACGCGCGGGGTCTTGTGCTAAAACCCTCCGCACCCCCCTGCCAAGGACCCCGCCCGTGCCGATCGCCTACGACATGCCGCTCTACCGGCCGCCCAGCGAGGGCGCCAACCTGATCATCCAGGCGACGCTCGGCTGCTCGTTCAACCGCTGCACCTTCTGCTCCATGTACCGCGACAAGACTTACCAAGTGCGGCCCTTGGAGGCCGTCTTTGCCGACATCGCGGCCGCGGCGCGCGACTGGCCGAAGGCGCACCGGGTGTTCCTGGCCGACGGCGACGCGCTCGGCCTGCCGAGCGACCACCTGACGGCGATCCTGGAGCGCCTGGCCACCGCCTTCCCAGAACTCGCCCGCGTGTCCGCCTATGCCACGCCGAAGAACCTGCTGGACAAGCCGGCCGAGGAGCTGGCGGCCTTGAAGGCGCGCAAGCTGAGCCTCGTCTATATGGGCATCGAGTCGGGCGCCAACGCGGTCCTGAAGCGCGTCAAGAAGGGCGCCTCGCAGACCACGCATGCCCGCGCCCTGGGCCGCGCCCGCGAAGGCGGGCTCAAGGTCTCGGCGACGGTGATCCTGGGTCTGGGCGGCCGGGCCGGCTGGCGCGAGCACATCGCCGGCACGGCCGAGCTGATCAACCGCGAGGCGCCGGCCTATCTCTCGACCCTGCAGCTGGGCCTCGAGGACCGGATGGCCGGCGAGTTCCTGGCCGCCCAGGGCGAGGGCTTCGAATTCCAGGACGACGCCGGCATGCTCGCCGAGCAGGAGTTCCTTCTAAGTTTGCTCGACCCGCCCCGGCCGGTCATCTTCCGCTCCAACCACGCGTCCAACTGCCTGCCGTTGGCCGGCACCCTGCCCAAGGACCGCGACGCCCTGCTCGCGGTCGTGGCCGCCGCCCGCGCCGGCGCCCAGCCGCTGCGCCCAGGGTGGATCCGGGGGTTGTGAGGGCGGCGTCGGGTGTCAAAAAGTACCGTGTCCCCGATTTTGAAGGAGCTGCGAAAATCCGTCGCGCGGGCTTACCTGGTCTTCGCCGGCATTTTCGTGGCCGGCTTGGCCGCAGGGTTCGTACAGATGCTGATCGACGGCCAGTGGGATTGGCAGGCAATCGCGGCTTCGCCCATCACGGGGTTCCACATGGCGCTGCAGGCCATCGTGAAGGGCGGGTTCCTGGTCTTCCCGATCGCGCTGGTGTTCTTCGTGGCGCGCGCCTGGTGGCGCAGCAGGCAGAGCCGGGAAAAATAGGGACAGTCCCTATTTTGTCACTCGTCGGTCGGGTCCGGCCGGCCTCCGAAGAACGTGCGGATGTGGATCGCCCAACGCTCGCCGAAGACCGAGACGACCGTGAAGACGACGGCGATGCCGATCAGCGCCGGGACCAGCCTGGGGTCGGCCGCGGCCCGGTCGCCCGGCCGGTCGCCGAGCAGGAAGATGGCGGCGGCCAGGAACCCCACGACGAGCGCGATTAGGGCAGCGGCCAGGAGATAGCGCTTCCACACCGGAATCGCCTCTGGATCGGTTGCGGAAATGGCTGCCAGCCGGTCGTTCAGTGGCACGTTGCCGAGGCCGGTGACGAGGA
>CAMYMY010000548.1 GCA_947259625.1 uncultured Kiloniellales bacterium
TTCGCCTTCATGTTCTCCGGCCTCAAGGTGAGCGACACCATGGCCGACGTGGTCGGCAAGATCCTGCGCATCCCGGTCGAGGACAGGCCGGTCACCCTCTTCGACCTGTCGGGCGTGCCCTCGGAGATCGTCGACGTGGTGGTCTCGCTGATGTGCCGCACGATCTTCGACTTCGCCGTATGGAGCCCGCGCGAGAGCACTATCCCCGTGTTGCTGATCTGCGAGGAGGCGCACCGTTATATCCCGCGCGACCACTCGGGCTTCCAGCCGACCCGCGAGGCGATCTCGCGCATCGCCAAGGAGGGCCGCAAGTACGGCGTCTCACTCGGCCTCGTGACCCAGCGCCCCTCGGAGCTCTCGGAGACCATCCTGTCGCAGTGCAATACGATCTTCGCGCTGCGCATGAGCAACGACAAGGACCAGGATTATGTACGCACCGTGGTTCCGGAAGCGGCGATGGGGTTGATGAACTCCCTGCCGGCGTTGCGCAGCCAGGAAGCGGTGGTGGTTGGCGAAGGCGTCACCCTGCCCATGCGCATCCGCTTCAACGACCTGCCGCCGGAGCACCGGCCGGCCAGCGACACCGCGGTGTTCTCGAAGGCCTGGGAGACCGAGGAGCAGCCGGAGTGGGATCTGATCTACGAAACCATCGAGCGCTGGCGCCATCAGGTCCGGTGACCCGAGGACCTTCACGGCCCAGACGCACGAGTTCTAGTCCTCGGCGTCCTTGGATTTGAGATAAAGGCGCACCTCCTCGCGGTATTCCTGGTCCCAGACCAGCCGGTCCAGGTCGATTCTGCGCCGCGCGGCGGATGGCCGGGGCTCTGGCCGAGGCGCCGCGCGTCCGGCGCGGCTCCAGCAGGGGCAATCGCGGTTTTCTGCCATCATGAGTCCTGTGCCTTTCTCGGATCCCACTCGTCTATAGACTGCCGGGTCAATGGGGCCATGCCGGGGCGCTAACCGGGCCTTTGCCGGGCGGAATCGAGGCGATAATAGGGCAACCAACCTGTGTCCAGCAGCTTGCCGGGTGCAGGGCTTGGGTGTAGAGACTAGGTAGTGGAAACTGCTGCAAGGCTTCGCGCATGTCCGCCGGATCGGCCAGGTTGTCGCTCGTCTTTTCGTGTCTCGGGCACGCCTACATGCACGTCTTCACCGCCTTCTACTTCGTGATCGTGCTGGCCTTGGAGGTGGACTGGCGCCTGCCTTACCACGAGCTGATCGAGCTGTGGACCCTCGGCGCGCTGCTGGTCGGCCTGGGCGCCCTGCCGGCCGGCTGGCTGGGCGACCGTTGGAGCGCCAGCGGCATGATGGTGGTGTTCTTCCTCGGCCTGGGCCTGTCCGGCATCGTTTGCGGCCTGCTCGACACCCCGGCGGCCATGGTCGTCGGGCTGGGGTCGATCGGGCTGTTCGCGTCGATCTACCATCCGGTCGGCATCGCCTGGCTGGTCCGCAACGCCGAGAGCCGCGGCAAGGCGCTCGGCATCAACGGCGTCTTCGGCAGCGTCGGCGTGGCCATGGCGGGCCTTGCGGCGGGCGCCCTGATCGACGCCTTCGGCTGGCGCGCGGCCTTCATGGTGCCCGGCGTCGTGTCGCTCGCGACCGGTCTGGCGCTGCTCGTCTGCCTGCGCCTCGGCCTGGTGGTCGAGGGCGCCGGCGACCGGCACGCCGAGCCGCCGCCCAGCCGCGGCGACATGCAGCGCGTCTTCCTGGTCCTGGTGCTCACCATGCTGGCCATAGGTTTGATCTTCCAGGCGACCCAGGCCGCCATGCCTAAGGTCTTCGACCTGCGCCTGCGGGACATCGCCGGGCAGGGCACCTTCGGCATCGGCGCGATCGTCGCCGGAGTCTACCTGCTGGGCGGCGCCATGCAGGTAATCGGCGGCCATTTGGCCGACCGCTATCCGCTGAAGCCGATCTACCTCTTGGCGCTGCTGTTCCAGGTGCCGGTGCTGGCGGCCGTGGCCGGGTTCGCCGGACTATCGCTGATCGGCGCGGCGGTGCTCACCGTACTGCTTTCGGCCGCGGCGCTGCCGGCCGAGAACATGCTGCTCGCCCGCTTCACGCCCGCGCGCCACCGCAGCCTCGCCTTCGGCGTCAAGTTCGTGCTCGCGTTTGCCACGGCGCCGCTGGCCATCGCCTTCGTCTCCTTCGTGCAGGCGCGCAGCGGCGAGTTCGTCTGGCTGTTCGCCGCGCTCGCCGGAATCGCCGCCGTGGCCACGGTCGCGGCCCTGATGCTGCCCGGCGAGCGCCGCCGCCGCCCGGTCTCCCTGGCGGCCGAGTAATACCAAAGGTCGCTGATAATGGCGCATTTCACCGGGACGATTTTGACCGCCAGCAAGGCGCGCGCTGCGCCGTTGTGCGGGTACAACAAGCAGCGCGCAACGCGGCTGGCGATCA
>CAMYMY010000549.1 GCA_947259625.1 uncultured Kiloniellales bacterium
CCTGATTGACCTGATGGCGGTCGAGGCCCAGTGACAGCGCGCGACGCAGACGCACGTCGCGAAACACCTCACGCCAGACCGGATCGGCCGTATTCAGGTTCGGGTAAAACGAAATCGCAGAGCCTTTGCCAGCGGTCCAGAGCCTGACCGAATAAACGTTATGTTTTTCGCCTGCCTGGAGAAAGGTATAGTCTTCAAAACGCAGATAGCGCTGCTGCAAATCGGCTTCACCCGATCCGGTTTTCGCCGCAATGATCGAGCTTTCGGCAATATTCACGACGAGCCGATCGATATAGGGCAGCTGCGCGCCGGTCTCATCGACCTTGTGATAAAACGGATTGCGCTCAAAAACGAACTGGCTGGACGGCGGTTTTGTCGTGTTGCGCCAAGGCTGCAATGTCGGCAAATCAGGGTTCTCGGGCCGATAGCTGCGGGCCTTGCGGATTTGCAATGATTTCCAGTTCTTGACCTTTTCCTCTGCGACAGCCTCCGCCAATGTCTTGGCATCTGCATAATCGGCATGGAACTGCTTCAGATAATGCGCGGGCTGATAAATGAACAGCGGGCGCGCGCCGGCCAGGGCGGTAAGAAAGAACGGGTTGGACCTGGCCCAGGTGTAGCGCACCGTCGTTTCGTCCGGGAACTCGACCCTCGGCGCCTCGCCGTCCACGAGGAGGGCCTTCGGCGGACCGGTGGGCGAGATCTCCGCGTTGTTCGCGACCTCCTCCCAAAAGAAACGGAAATCCTCGGCGGTGAAGGGCCGGCCATCCGACCATCTATGGCCTTGGCGCAGCTTGAAGGTGAAGCGCCGCCCATCCTCGACCTCGACCCGCTCGAGGATGTCCGGAACGAGGTTCAGGTCTTCGTCATAGCCGATCAACCGGGCATAGCCGTAGACCACCAGCAACCGCGTATCCTTGGCCTTGGCGACCAGCGTTCGCAGTTCGCCGCCCGGTCGGCCGAGACCGCGCTCGCTGCTGACCGGCACGACACGAGGCGACTTGGGCACCCGTTCCAGGACCGGCGGCAGGCGACCCGCGGCAACAGCGGCTTCGAGCGACGGGGTTTCCAGGAGTTCGAGGGAGGCGGGCAGGGGCGGCCCCTCGTAGGTTTCGAGGGACGCCGAGACGGATCGGGGCAGGGTCAGCCAGGCGGCGTTCAGGGCAGCGAGGAGGAGACAGATTCGCACTGCGTCACGGCCAAAAACCGCTCCACATTTTTGTTCTAAATCAGTTGGTTGCAGAGCGTTTCTTGAAATAGACATAAAGATGCGGACCCCCCTGCGGCGATACGGCGCCGATCAATCGATTCTGCGGCCCGAAGACCGGAGCAAGGATTATAGCGAGAATTCGGCGGAGTGGAACCGATGCGAGAGGAAGCGAAATCGCGATCCTCGACCGATCCCGGGAAGAAGGTCGGCTGGTGCCGCCGTGTTGGCGGGTTCCAGGGAGGGTGGTCTTAAGGGGATTGCCACCAAGAGGGGACCGCCCGACCGCACCAGCCGACACAACCTTAAGTTAGAAATATCGGCGATGCAATAGAATTAGATAGAATGCAATAGACCATCGCCGTCGATGCCTTTTTGTTCCCGACCTCCATGGTAGGCCTTCCAGGTCGCCGGCAACGGTGCCGGAGAGGACGGCCAAGGGATGTGCGAACGGCAGTTCGAGCTGGCCCAGAACGCTTCAGTCCACCAGTTTCACGACGGTCAGGCCGGAGCCGGCACCATAGCGGGTGAGGGGCGATAGGTCCGGCAGCACATGACAGCGCGCGATCAACTCCCGGGCCGGTTCGACGTCCGCGTCGCGGTAGGTATAGGCGTAGTCCTTGCCCTTGCGCGTCCAGCAAACCTCGGTTCCCGGACGCAACTTGTCGTCCAGGATCATGTCCAGGGTCGGCACCGGAGGGCCGCCGGTGGCGTAGAGGTTGTAGACCGGAAAATTGTCGTCGAACAGCAGATGCCGGAAGCCGCGCTCGTGGGCCTCGCGGACGCGCTTGGCCTGATTGATGTGATCGTCGAAGAAGGCGAGGCTGCTTTGACCGTCGACCCTGGGAAACGGGGTCTCTATCCAGTCGCACTCGTGCAACACGGCGTCTCGGTCCCGATAGACCAGGCGGCCCGTCAGGTTGACGTCGAAGCAATGGATCTCCGCCTCCGGCCGGGCCTGGCGCAGGAGCCAAGTCGTGTGTCCCTTGAACACGCCGCTCTCCACGATCAGGCGCGGCCGCAGGCAACGGGCCACCACGAAGATCCAGAGGCTGTCGTTGAAGCCGCTGCCGCCCTTGTTGTCCCTGACCGGCCGGTCGGGGTAGAGCGCGAGGAACTCGTCGACCGCCGCGGCGGCCCGGTCGGCGGCGCCCGGCGGAGCAAAATCCAGGTACCGCTCGACGGCG
>CAMYMY010000550.1 GCA_947259625.1 uncultured Kiloniellales bacterium
CCCCCCCCCCCCCCCTTGCTCCGGAGGGCCTCGCCCCCTCTCTCCAGACCATGCCCCTGGAGAGAGGGCGGCGCGCGCGTGATGCGAAAACTGTGCTCGCGGGGGGACCACCAAAGATCGTTGATGAGGGGCTTTGGGACAGGGACCGTGGTCCCGTCTTCCTGCAGGAGGCCCCACCGCCCGGCATGTTCTGGCGGCCGCTACATAAAGGCTTACTGCGGCGGAGGCGATCCGACCGGCCGAGGTTCCGGCAACCTGCGCGTAATCTTCTCGTGCAGTTTGGGTTTGGTCATGCAGGCCACGGCTTTTCCGTCGTCATCGGTAACCGTCATCTCGCCAGGAAGCGGAACGCCTGGATATTGCTTCTCGTACTGGTCTCGAAGATGCTTGTACCCGACGGCAAGATCACACAGGAATCGCCCTTTCATTCTTCCGACGGGCCTATCTTCATGAACCCAGGCCTGCTCGAACAGGTTCCTGACATGTGTCTCGGCGGTGTCCCGTGCCTGTTCCGCTGTCGGCAATGGTTGGATTTTGTTTTCCTTCGCAAAGGCAATGATGAAATACAGGCCGCCAACCGCGCCGGCCTTCGCGTGATAGACCGGCATAGGTGATTTCCCGAATCCCCGAGGCAGTGGGGTCGGCTCCAAGACGACCGACTTCAATTTTGCGAAGGCATCGTTGAGATAGTCCGCGCCGTTTCCTTTGAAATACTCCATCGGCCTTATCCTCTAATGGCAAATGCAGGTGGCCCGAAGAGCGGACCGGCGAGAGTCACGGCAAATGTCGGAAAACTCGAGCGCCGCCAAGAAACACATGGTTTCGCCTCCTCGTATTATGGCGATTCTAACCGGAGCCGAACTTCGCGGCTGTGCGAATCGCCACACCTATTGGCGCCGTTTCGTGCGGCGGTCTGGCATATCCTCTCGAAGCCGGGCCGGCCGCCGGGCGTACAAGTTCTCCCTCCGCCGTCCCGGGCAGTCCATCGCGGCAGGGCGTCGAGTTGCCCCCTGCGGGCCCTGCGCGATCCTCCCTGCGGCTCCGTCGCTAGCCCAAGGACGCGATGATCTCCCGGTAGGCGGCTTCGGGGAAGGCCTTCAGCGTGCGCGTCCGGATGTTCCCGAGCATGCCGACCTGCAGGGTGAAGCGCGCCGCCACGGCGTCGTCCGGCGCCGTGTAGACGGCGACGATGTCATGGTCGCCCATGGTCATGAAAAAGGCCGTGAACTCGCCGTCCATGTCCCGAAGCGCCTTCTTCGCCGCGTCGAGACGGCGGGGCGACTCCTTGACGTTCCGCGCGCCCTGGTCGGTCCAGTTGGCCAGCATGACGTATGTAGGCATGGTCCTCCTCCTTCCCGACAATCGGATATACCGCCGGTGCGCCGAAGAGGGCCGCCGCGAAACGTCCGCTCGCGGAACGATCGCTCCGGCGTCCGGCGGACATCGCCTATCATAGCAGACCGGGCGGGCCGTGAGGGCGAATTCCGTTGCCTGGACCGAGCGGTGCCCTTAGCGTTCTTGGCGTCGCAACCCTTCACGGTGCCGCCCATGCCCGCTCTCGCTTCGATTGTCGATACCGAGCGCTATCCGCTGACCGACGCCGCGTTCCAGGCCGCCTGCCGCAAGACCCTCGCGGAGACCGGCGCCTTGGTCATGCCGGGGTTCCTCCTGCCCGAGGCGACCGAAAGCCTTCGCCGTGAAGGCGAGGCCAAGCAGCATCTCGCGTACTTCTGCAGCCAGAGCCACAACGTCTACTTGACGGCGCCGGACCCGGACTATCCGGCCGACCACCCCCGCAACCGCGAGGTCGTTTCTTCGAAAGGCTGCATCACCGACGATCAGGTCGCGCCGGACTCGGCCCTGCGGACGCTCTACGACGCCGAGGCCTTTCGCGGCTTCCTCTGCGCCGTGCTGGGCGAGGACCAGCTGCACCCCTATGCCGACCCGCTGTCCTCCGTCAACCTGCACTACGCAAGGCCGGGCCAGGAGCTGGGCTGGCATTTCGACAACTCGTCCTTCGCGATCACGCTGATGGTCCAGGCCCCCGAGGCGGGCGGCGCCTTCGAATACGTCGGCGCCGTGCGGGACGCCGACGCCGGCGACATGAACTTCGAGGCGACGGCCCGGGTCCTGGACGGCGAGATCGCGCTGGCGCGCCTGGCCATGGAGGCCGGTGCCCTCGTCCTCTTCCGCGGCCGCAACGCCCTGCACCGCGTGGCCCCGGTCGCCGGCAGGCGCACCCGCATGCTGGCCGTCCTCGCCTACAACTCCCAGCCCGGCATCGCGCTCTCGGAGTCCGCGCGGCGCACCTTCTACGGCCGCCTCGGCTAGTGGATAGAATCTGACACTTGGTACCCTCGTATCCATAGCGGATTGGCGGA
>CAMYMY010000551.1 GCA_947259625.1 uncultured Kiloniellales bacterium
TGCGGTCAACAAACTGTTAGCGCAGCGCTACCTTTGTCGCGCCCAAGGTCAATCGACTCTTACAGAAATCCCTGACTAAATCGCATTCCTCATAGCGGTAAACCTCGTCTCCCGCAGGTCCGCTCAGGGTCAAACTTTGCCGAAAAAGCCCCGACCGAACCGCGTCTGCTGTCTGAGGTATAGCGGTCGAAAACCGCTCGAGCTTCCGGTGTCAGCCCTATTGCGGACCAAACTTCGGTCCGATCCGGACGGTAAAAAGTAGCCAAGAGGCGACATAGGCAGTTGATCGAATCAATCGTCAGATGAACACTTAATCACTTTCGTCGCTGCCCGACATTGAAGGAGGCATGGCCGACCTCGTCGTGGGAAAACTTGACCGCTTCCTTACCGAAGACATCCACGTCCCACAGGAAAAGAACGCCGAGCGTGACAAACGAAACCGCGTCTTCGAATTCCTCAGCCGTGAAGACGTGGACCGGCGTGTCCACTAAATTCTGCGTTTCACCATAGGAGGCACGCAGTCTGTCAAATAAGTGCATACGCTCGCCCGACGGCCAAATGCTCCAATCCGAAAACACAACGACGATCTTCTGGCCTTCGAGCCGACTCATGAAGTTTGCAACCAGACTGACTCGCGCGCCCGTGTCGGCCGGAATGGAAAAGTCGTGCGTGCGCCGCGCTCGGGGATCCTTCGCCCGGCCGGCGAGCACATCAGCAGCCTCTGCCTTGGAAAGGAACTCCACGCCGTATCTCCCGATTGGAATGGTTGCCTCTAGTCCGGCGAATTAATCTATTGAGGACAAATCACCAGCACAATGGGTGGATCAATCATCCGAATCTGAAACTCTGCTATTTCTTGGATGTGAGTCCGCAACGGGTCAAAAGTGAGCCTCAGCGCCACGTCCATCGCACTTCCGGAGTCTGGGGCAGAGCTGAAGAAATCTTCGCGAAAGCCGCCTTTCGGTCCGCCGGTCCGCGAAGAAAGGGACAGGCACGGATTCGCTGCCGCGAATGCGAGCCAGTCCCTTTTTCGCTCCGATGGCGTCATGCCCGGCCCCGGCTGCGCCGACGAGGCCCGAGTTCGGGAAGCCCTCGACCACCCCCTCGACGGCGGCGTCGACCCGCCTGGCCGCGACGAACTCGTTGCAGATCGCACCAAAGTGTCTGACGCCTTTCTCCGTTTCACGCCCGGCGGTCTTCGCGAACCTGCCCTTTGCCGACCTTCGCCTTTCAGTCCGCGGTCTTGATCAGCTTGCCTCTCGCCGTGCGCTCGGGCTCGTCGTCGCGGGTGCGGGCGAAGGTGAGCTCCATGGCAAAGCCCGTGAGGGTGCGGTCGTAGCTCTGTATGACGTAGGCGCCCTCTTCGTCGATGTTGAGCAGGTAGACGGTCAGCGTCTGGCCCTTGATGCGGGCCCAGGCGTAGGCCTCGCCGGCGAAGGGATCGCCCGTGCGCGCCGCCTTGAACACGCCGGGCTTGCCGCTGGGCACGAAGTCGAGCGTGCTGGACTTGCGCTTGATCTTGGCGGTGCTGTCCTCGCCGCCTGGGTAGGTGACCGTGGTCCAGGCCACGCTGAACCCGGGCCCCTTGGGCTCGATCCTGACGTCGAGGTCGCGGGCGGTCATGGCGAAGTGGTCGCCCGGCGAATGCGCCTCGCCGGCGCCCTTCCAGCTGCCGTAGAAGGCGGTGACCGAGAGGTTCCCGGCCGCCAAGGCCGCGCCCATCGGGCCGAGCCACCCCAACAAGACGAGCACCACGGTGTACTTGCCCACGTTTCCCATGCCAGTCCCCTCGATCTCGTTTCCGAAACACCCCGGCCAAGCCGCCCGACGAAGCCGCCGGACCTTGGCGGCCCGGCCGCGGGGCGCGCCCCGAAGCCTGCCACTCCCCGGCGCGTCTTAGCAAGGCCGGTCGTTTGCGACGGCCGCGGTCGACTCGAACGCTACGATGCTCACGCCCGCTCGGCCAGCGGCAGGTTGACCAGCAGGTTCTGCGGCTTGAGCTTGAGGCGGCCGTCCTCGGTCATGGCGAGCGCGAGGTAGACCGGGCGGCCGGCGATATCGGCGATCATCACGCTGGGCTCGGCGAAGTCGAGGCGGAAGAGCGAGAGCAGGCGCTCCATGCGCTCGGCGCCGACCTCGACGCCCTGGTAGAGGTCGTTCAGGAGCCGGCTGCCCTCGGCGTCGAGGCCGAGGTGCCAGACCCATTTCTCGTCCGTGATCTGCTGGACCGGCTGGATCGACACGGCGACATCCAGGAAGCGGGCGACCCAGGATTCCAGCACGCGGCAGAGCGCGTCCAGGCCGGGCGCCGCGAAGTTGAGCGCGATCGCCGTGTCGAAGCGCTGCTCGCGCCGCCAGTAGGTCGCGGCGTTCTGCTCGC
>CAMYMY010000552.1 GCA_947259625.1 uncultured Kiloniellales bacterium
CGATTTTGGCCGCCAGCCGCGTTGCGCACTGCTTGTTGTCCCCGCACAACGGCGCAGCGCGCGCCTTGCTGGCGGCCAAAATCGCCTCGGTGAAAAGCGTCCGTATCAGTGACCTTTGGTATGAGATCCGAGGCCGATTCTCACTCCACGATCCGGCCTCGCCAGGCGCTCGAGGCTTGGATCAGCGCCTGAAAGCGCCGCTCGACGGCCTCGCCGAGCGGGACCGAGCCGTCGCCGGGCAGCACCAGGTGCAGCTCGCCATCCTCGAGGACAAGTTTCGTGCTTTCCAGCAAGGCGCGCGTGCCGCCCGAGAGCCTGTAGGCCAGGCGCAGGGCAAGCCCCAGGACCCGGGCGCGCTCCGCCTCCTGCGGCGTCAGGAGGGCGCGCGCGGTCGCCGCCTTGGCCGCATCGGCGCGACCGTAGCGGTTGTAGACCGCGTAGGCGACAAAAGCGCGCGCCGGGTGGTCGAGGCCGCTGAAGGGATAGTGCAGGACCCGGTAAAGCGCTTGAGACGCCCGATAGTCCGAGTGCTCGCGCCAGGCGAGATCGGACAGGTGGCAGGCGGCTTGGCGCAGCCGCCGCGAAGCGGGATCCTGCTCCGCGAACAGCGGTCCGGTCCACTCGGCGAGGAGGGCGCCGAGGTCGCCGAATCGCCCCTCGCGCGCGCCCAAATCGGCCGCCGCGGCCAGCAGCGGGTCCTTGGCGCGTTCTTCCGCCGGCAGGCGGTCGAACACGAAGCCCTCGCGCAGCCCATAGGCCGAGAGCACCACCTGGTTCGGCTGGCAGAGCCGCAGGATACGGCGCAGCAGCAGCGCCGCGTGGGGCAAAACATCCTGCCGGCGGCGCGCCACGCCGGAAATCCCCACCAGGGAGCGCTTTCCCAACCTGGCCAGGACCCGCGCGAACTCCTCGGCGTCGCGGCGCGACATGGTGTAGCCCTGGATCACGGGCAGCGGATAACCGACTTGGCCCATATGGATGCGCGCCAGGTTGCGCCAGGCGCCGCCGACGGCGTAGAAGCTGCGGTCGCGCAGCCGCTCGAGCCAGCCGATACGCTCCAGGCAGCGGTCGATTTCGCGCCGTACCGTACCGTCGCCCTCCTTGGCCAGGTCGAGCATGCGCAGCGTGCCGAGCGACAAGGTGGCCGAGTCGCCCAGGGCTCCGCCGCCGATCTCGACCAGCTCGAGGCTGCCGCCGCCAAGGTCGCCCATCACGCCGTCGGCGTCGGGCATGCCGGCGAGCACCCCCAGGGCCGAGACACGCGCCTCCTCCACGCCGCTCAGGATGCGCACCGCGTGACCGCAGCGGCGCTCGACCTCGGCGATGAACTCGGCGCCGTTTTGCGCCTCGCGGACCGCCGCGGTGGCCAGAATGTCGACAGTGGCCGCACCCATGCCGCGGGCCATGCGGGTGAAACGCGGCAGATTGACCAGCGCCATTTCGACCCCCTCTTCCGAGAGCCGGCCGGTCGATTTCAGCCCCCGGCCCAGGCCGCAAATGACCTTCTCGTTGAACAGCGGGCAGAAGGCGCGGGTCAGGCCGTCGATGGCGCCGGTGATCTGGTCGGCCTGGTTGTCCCAGGTGAAGAGATCGATGCCCTGGAGCAGCGGATCGGACGAGATCTCGTCCTCGATCACCGCGGTCACCGCCCGCACCACGTCGACGGTGTTGGCGGTCGACTCCTTGTAGACCATGAGCGCCACCGCGGCCTTGCGGTTGAGGTGGCGGCCGTAGCGGATCGGCGGCTCCTCGTAGCGGACCTCGGCGACGTCGGAGAGGCGCAGTCCGCGCTCGTCGATCAGCAGATCCTCGAGCTCGTCGAGCGAGCGGAACTGGCCGAGGGCGCGGGCGGTGTAGCGCCGGCCGCCGTCGCGCACCTCGCCGAGCACCAGGTTCGAGGTCGCCCCCCGCAGCCGTTCGATCAGCTCGCCGACGTCGACTCCGTGGCGCTTGATCTCGTCGGTCACAAGCTCGATGAAGATCTCCCGCGGCTCGACGCCGTCGAGGTCGACCTTGGCCACCCCGGGCACCCGGCGGATGCGGTTGACCACCCGCGCCTCGAGGAGCTCGTAGTTGGCCGAGAGATCTACCCCCTCGGCCGAGATCCGCCCCTGGATCACCGGGATGTCGGAGGTGTTGAAGGAGTAGATCAGGATCTCGCCGATCCCCGGAGGCAGCGGCGAGGTCGACCCTGCAGTTCTCGTCGTCTGCCGGAAGCTCGGCGTCCGCGATGTGTTTCGCGTCAACGGGCCAGCCGGCGTCGCCGCGCTCGGTTTCGGAACCGAGTCGATCCCGAAGGTTCGCAAAGTGGTGGGTCCGGGTTCGCCCGCCGTTTCCATCGCCCAGGTCGAAATGCAGCGCTTCGGGACCGTCACGATG
>CAMYMY010000553.1 GCA_947259625.1 uncultured Kiloniellales bacterium
GACAACGACATCACCAAGGTGACGCCGGCCTCCTTCGAGCCGACCATCGACTACGTGGTCACCAAGATGCCGCGCTTCACCTTCGAGAAGTTCGCCGGCACGGAGCCGACCCTGACCACCTCGATGAAATCGGTCGGCGAGGCCATGGCGATCGGCCGCTGCTTCGCGGAGTCCCTGCAGAAGGCGCTCAGGTCCATGGAGACCGGGCTGACCGGCCTGAACGAGGTGGCCATACCCGGCGCGCTCGCCGCGGATGGCGCCGTCGACAAGGACGCGATCCGCAGCGCCTTGACCCGGCCGACCCCGGATCGCCTGCTGGTCACGGCCCAGGCCCTGCGCCACGGCATGACGGTCGAGGAGATCCACGGCGCGACCAAGGCCGACCCCTGGTTCCTCGAGCAGATCCGGGAGCTGATCGACGTCGAGGCCGGTATCCGGCAAGCCGGCCTGCCCGAGGACGAGCTGGGTTTCCTGCGCTTGAAGAAGTTGGGCTTTTCCGACGCGCGCCTGGGCGAGCTGGCCGGGCTCGAGGAGGCCGAGGTGGCGGCGCGGCGCCGGACGCTGGGCCTCGGCCCCGTGTACAAGCGGATCGATACCTGCGCCGGCGAGTTCCCCTCGATCACGCCCTATATGTACTCGGCCTACGAAACCAGCGGCCCGGGCGGGGCCGAATGCGAGGCCCGGCCCAGCGACCGCGACAAGGTGATCATCCTGGGCGGCGGGCCCAACCGGATCGGCCAGGGTATCGAGTTCGACTACTGCTGCGTCCATGCGGCCTACGCGCTCGACGAGGCCGGCATCGAGACCATCATGGTGAACTGCAACCCGGAGACCGTCTCGACCGACTACGACACCTCCGACCGGCTGTATTTCGAGCCGCTGACCGCCGAGGACGTCATCGAGATCGCCCGGGTCGAGCAGGGCGCGGGCCGTCTGCTCGGGGCGATCGTCCAGTTCGGCGGCCAGACGCCCTTGAAGCTCGCCCATGCGCTGGAGGCCGCCGGCATCCCGATCCTCGGCACCTCGCCCGATGCCATAGATCTGGCGGAGGACCGCCGGCGCTTTCAGGAGCTGCTGACCCGTCTCGGCCTCAGGCAGCCGGAAAACGGCACCGCCAGCTCGGCGGAGGAGGCCCATGCCGCGGCCGAGCGGATCGGCTATCCCGTCCTGATACGCCCCTCCTATGTCCTCGGCGGCCGGGCCATGGAGATCATCACCGACGCCGAACAGCTCGACCGCTACATCGGCTCCGCGGTCGAGGTCTCCGGCCGGAATCCGGTGCTGGTCGACAGCTATCTGCGCGAGGCCACTGAGGTGGACGTCGACGCGGTTTCCGACGGGGATCAGGTCTTCATCGCCGGCGTGATGGAGCATATCGAGGAGGCGGGCATCCATTCCGGCGACTCGGCCTGCGCCCTGCCGCCCCACACCCTGCCCCAGCCGGTGGTCGATGAGATCGGCCGCCAGACCCGGCTGCTGGCCGAGGGCCTGGGCGTGGTCGGCCTGATGAACGTGCAGTTCGCCGTGCAGAACGGCGACATCTACATTCTGGAGGTCAACCCGAGGGCCAGCCGCACGGTGCCCTTCGTCGCCAAGGCGACCGGCCGGCCGATCGCCAAGATCGCGGCCCGTGTGATGGCGGGCGCGAAACTTTCGGCCTTCGACCTGAAGCAGACCCACAACGCCCATGTGGCGGTCAAGGAGGCGGTATTCCCCTTTGCCCGTTTCCCCGGAGTGGATGTGGTTCTCGGCCCGGAGATGAAGTCGACCGGCGAGGTGATGGGTCTCGACAAGGATTTTGCCAGCGCGTTTCTGAAATCGCAGATCGGCGCCGGAGTAATCCTTCCCAAAGGCGGCGGCGTTTTCATTTCGGTCAAGGATGCGGACAAGGCCGCCATGACGCCCTTGGCGAAATCCCTGGTCGATATGGGGTTCGGACTCATCGCGACCGCGGGCACGGCCCGCTTCCTCTCCGAACAGGCGATCGAGGTCGAACTCGTCAACAAGGTGCGCGAAGGCCGGCCGCACATCGTCGACGCCATGAAGTCGGGCGCGGTGCAGCTGGTGTTGAACACCACGGAGGGGGCCAAGGCGATCGCCGACAGTTTCAGCCTGCGGCGGGCGGCCCTCACGGACGGCATCCCGTACTACACGACCGTCGCGGGGGCGCAGGCGGCGGTCCAGGCGATCTCGGCTTTGCGCAGTGGCCAGCTTGAAGTCGCCCCGTTGCAGTCCTATTTTAAGGGGTCTTTCTAAGGAACCACTGGCCGGACGAGCGGCCGCTCATCCAACGGGCGCCTCCGGAAATTCGACCACTAGAGACCGAGTATCCTTGCATGAGCGAAAAATTCCCCATGACGGCCGAGGGCCTGG
>CAMYMY010000554.1 GCA_947259625.1 uncultured Kiloniellales bacterium
CCATGTAGGTGGTGTCGTTGGCCAGCGAGCCTTCGTAGGCCTGCATGGAGCGGTAGAAGTTGAAGAAGTCCTGGTCCTGGCCATAGGCGTCGTTGAGGACCTGGGTGCGCTTCCCCTCGCCCTGGCCGCGCAGGATCTCGGCCTCGCGCTTGGCCTCGGCCCGGATCACCGTCGCCTCGCGGTCGGCGGTCGCCATGATCCGCTGGGCCTGCTCGAATCCCCGGGCCCGGAACTCCGCCGCCTCGCGCTCGCGCTCGGACCTCATGCGCTGGTAGACTTGGTCGCTGATCTCGTCGGGCAGATCGGCCCGGCGGATGCGCACGTCCACCAGCTCGATGCCGAAGCGTCCGGCCTGGCTGTTCACCTGGGCTTGAATCTCCGCCATGATTTCGTCACGCTCCTCGGACAGGACGCTGGCCAGGTTGAGTTTGCCCAGGACGCCGCGCAGGGCGGCGTTGATGATCGGCCCCAAGCGCTGGCGCACGCCGCCCTCGGTCCGCACGGCCTGGTAGAACGCCAAGGCATCGGTGATGCGGTAGCGGGCGAAGGCGTCGACCAGCAGGCGTTTCTGGTCCGACAGCAGGACGCGCTCGACCGGCGGATCCAGGTTCAGGACCCGCTTCTCGTAGTACAGCACGTTCTCGACCCAAGGCAGCTTGAACTGCAGACCCGGTTCGGTGATGACCCGCTTGGGGTTGCCGAGCATCAGCACGATGGCCTGCTGGGTCTGGTGCACCGTGAACAGCGCGGTGAACAGGACGGCGCCCGAGATGATGACGAGAATGCCGAGAATAAGGGAAAGTTTCCGGCTCATGATCCTGGCTCCCTCACGCTAATTGCCGGGCGCCGAGCGGCGCCGCAGTTCGTTGAGCGGCAGATAGGGGACGGCCCCCTGCACGCCGGAATCCATGATCACCTTGTCGGTCCCGCTGAGCACCTCCTGGAGCGTTTCCAGGTACATGCGGCGCCGGGCCACCTGCGGGTTCTGCCTGTAGGCCGCGTAGACCGAGAGGAAGCGCTGCGCCTCGCCCTCGGCTTCGTTCTCCAGCTGCTCCTTGTAGGCCTCCGCGTTTTGGACCTGGCGCACCGCCTCGCCGCGCGCGCGCGGCAGGATGTCGTTGCGGTAGGCCTCGGCCTCGTTGCGCAGGCGGTCGAGGTCCTGCCGGGCCCGCTGCACGTCGTCGAAGGCATCGATGACCTGGGCCGGCGGCTGAACGTCCTGCAGCTGCACCTGGGTGATCTCGATGCCCGCCTCGTATTCGTTCAAAATGACCTGCAGGCGCCCGCGCGTGCGCAGCTCGATCTCCTGGCGCGCCTCGGTCAGGGCCGGCTGGATGTCGGTCTGGCCGATGATCTCGCGCATGGTGCTTTCCGCCACGATCTTGGTGGTCTGCTCGGGGTCGCGAATGTTGAACAGGTACTGTCCGGCATCGGCGATCTTCCACTGCACCGTGAACTCGATGTCGATGATGTTCTGGTCGCCGGTCAGCATCAGGCTTTCCTCGTCGACGTCCCGTTTCTGGCTGCGCCCGCGCTCGCCGGTCGAGATAAAGCCGATCTCGATCTGCTGAATCTTGGTGACGAAGGGCCTCTCGACCGTCTCGATGGGATAGGGAATGTGCCAGTTGAGGCCCGGCTCGGTGGTATCGACCCACTTGCCGAAGCGCAGGACCACGCCCTGCTGGTCCGGCTGGACCCGATAGAAGCCGGTGATGACCCAGAGCAACAGGGCCGCGGCGATGACCAGGAGCAGCCCCTGGCCCGACCCCATGCCGCCGGGCAGCATCCGCTTGAAGCGGTCCTGGCCCTTGCGGATGATGTCCTCGAAGTCGGGGGGCCGCGGGCCGCCGGGCCCGCCGCCGCCCCAGGGTCCGCCACCGCCGCCGCCACTGCCGCCGCCGTCGGATCCGCCGCCCCAGGGTCCGCCACCGCCGCCGCCTTGTGATTTCCAGGGCATGATATCGAAGTCCTCGCCTATTCGTTTTGCCGTCAGGTGCTACAAACGGACCGGCTGCGCCTTATATTACAGCAGGGCGTTGCAGCTTGCTCGCCGTATAGATAGCCTCTCGCGGCCGCGCTTTCAGCCGTTAATTCGAGATCGGGGAGATTTCCGAACATGGGTCAGGTGACCGAGCAGCAGATACTGAAGGCCCTCGAGGCCGTTGTCGAGCCCGAACGCAAGCAGGACATCGTGAGCCTGGGCATGGTTTCGGGCCTGGTGGTCAAGGACGGCAACGTCGGTTTCGCCATCGAGGTGGACCCGCGCAAGGGCGCCCAGATGGAACCCCTGCGCAAGACCGCCGAACAGGCCGTCGACGCCCTCGACGGCGTGCTCTCGGTGACCGCCGTGCTGA
>CAMYMY010000555.1 GCA_947259625.1 uncultured Kiloniellales bacterium
ATGGGCATCTCGGACCACATCGTCGTGCTCGACTACGGCCGGAAGATATCCGACGGGACGCCGGAGCAGGTGCGCAGCGATCCGGCCGTCATCCGGGCCTATCTGGGCGAGGACGAGGATGAGGAGCCCGCGGGCGAGACAGCCGCGGGCCCAGAGAGCGCCCAGCGGGAGGGCGAAGAGCGCGATGCTTGAGGTCTCGGGGATCCACACCTACTACGGCAACATCGAGGCCCTGCGCGGCGTCGACATCAACGTGCAGCAGGGCGAGGTGGTGACCCTGATCGGCGCCAACGGCGCGGGCAAGACCACGCTGCTCATGTCCATCTGCGGCAACCCGCGCGCCGCGCGCGGCGAGGTCGTCTTCGAAGGCCAAGACATCACCCGGCACCAGACCTACGACATCGTGCGCCTCGGCATCGCGCAGGCGCCCGAAGGCCGACGCATCTTTCCGCGCATGACGGTCATGGAAAACCTGCAGATGGGCGCGACCACCAGCGATCCCACCCATTTCGACGAGGACGTGGAGCGTGTCTACACCCTCTTCCCGATCCTGCGCGAACGTCACGGCCAGCGCGGCGGCACGCTGTCCGGCGGCGAACAGCAGATGCTCGCCATTGCCCGCGCCCTCATGGGCCGGCCGCGACTGCTGCTGCTCGACGAGCCGTCGCTCGGTCTGGCGCCGATGATCGTCAAGCAGATCTTCGGCGTGATCCGCGACATCAATCAGAGCGGAGTCACCGTGCTGCTGGTCGAGCAGAACGCCTTCCACGCGCTCAGACTGGCCAACCGCGGCTATGTCATGGCCACCGGCCGGATCGTCCTGCACGGCACGGGCAAGGAGCTCTTGGCCAACGAGGAAGTGCGCAAGGCCTACCTGGAAGGCGGTTGAGGAGGGACGATTAGGAGATGGACGCGCTGCTCGGAACCGGCCCGTGGGTTTTGATCGCCCTGAGGGTATGCGTCATGTGCTTCGCCAGCTTCATGACCGGGCAAGGGCTCGCCAACACCTGGCGGCCCATGTGGCAGACCGTGCTCTACAGTGCCCTGCTCGGCTTCGCCGACCGGTTTCTGACCTGGAGCCTGTACGAGGGCGAGTTGTTTTACCTGTCGGGCTACATCATCGACACGCTCGTGCTTCTGATCATCTGCTCGGCCGCCTACCGGCTCACGCTGACCCACAAGATGGTCACCCAGTATCCCTGGATCTACCAGCGCAGCGGGCCCTTCACCTGGCGCCGGAAGGGCGCCGATTGAGCCGCGAGCGCGGCGACCGGGCCGAGCGAATCTTCGACTGCGGAGACCGGAACAGCGAGGTTTGCCACCGCTCTCGCCTGTGCTAGCTTAGCGCCTCGCTTTCGGACTTTTTCAGCCTCTCCGTCGCATTCCACCGCGGCGCAGCGCCACGGCGAATTCGTCCGGGGGGCCAAGCACAGCAGGGAGATCTAGCCACATGAACACCTTGAAATACGCGGTTATCGCCGCCGCCGCGGCGACGCTCCTGTCGGCCGGGCAGAGCCAGGCGGAGATCAAGATCAGCACAGCCGGGCCCATGACCGGGCAGTACGCCTCGTTCGGCGAGCAGATGCAGCGCGGCGCCGAGATGGCCGTCAAAGACCTCAACGCCAAGGGCGGCGTGCTCGGCCAGAAGCTGGTGCTGAGCGTCGGCGACGATGCCTGCGACCCGAAGCAGGCCGTGGCCGTCGCCAACAAGTTCGTCTCGGAGGGCGTCAGCTTCGTCGCCGGGCACTTCTGCTCGGGCTCGTCGATCCCCGCCTCCAAGGTCTACGAGGAAGAGGGCATACTGCAGATCTCGCCGGCTTCGACCAATCCGAAGCTGACCGAGGAAGGCGAGGACAACGTCTTCCGCGTCTGCGGCCGCGACGACCAGCAGGGCATCGTCGCCGGCAACTTCCTGGCCGACAAGTACGGCTCGAAGAAGATCGCCGTGCTGCACGACAAGACGGCCTACGGCAAGGGTCTCGCGGACGAGACCAAGAAGCAGCTCAACAAGCGCGGCATCAAGGAGGCCATGTACGAGGCCTATACCGCCGGCGAGAAGGACTACTCGGCACTGATCTCGAAGATGAAGGCCAACGGCGTCAAAGTGTTCTATGTCGGCGGCTATCACACCGAGGCCGGCCTCATGGTCCGCCAGGCCCGCGACCAGGGCTACGACGTCCAGCTGGTTTCGGGCGACGCGCTGGTCACGGACGAGTTCTGGAAGATCACCGGCGACGCCGGCGCAGGAACGCTGATGACCTTCAGCCCGGATCCGCGCAAGAACGCCGTGGCGGCGCCCGTGGTCGAGAAGTTCCGGGCGATGAACTACGA
>CAMYMY010000556.1 GCA_947259625.1 uncultured Kiloniellales bacterium
CGGCGCCATCTACGCGCCCAGCCAGGAGATCAGCTATGGCGGCGGCGCCGACGTCGGCCCGCGCTGCGTGCAGGTCATCGCCCGAAAGGTCAGCTTCCGGGGCAACGCCAACCTCGACAGCAGCCAGGCGGCCTGCGACGACCAGGGCGTCGCCAGCGTGGATCAGACCCGGATCAGGCTGTTCGAATAGCCGGCTCCGACCTCCGGGCCAACCCCTGGCCCGCCTCCGGCGCGCGGTCTCGCTCTCTCGGGCGGGGCCGCGTGGCGCATCGGGGCAAAGAAAGATCGCCGCGATTTATGCAAATCGATTATTTCATAAATCCGATATTTAGTGATTTCCTAATAAAGAAAATTATTCTTCGGATCACCTTGAATATTAATCCGATTATAACATGACTGTTACATAATGGGGTCAGATACGGACGGGCGCATTGGCGCGGCGGGGGATAGCCGCCCGAGGGGCCCAAGCGGACAGATGGGGATCTGTCGGACGTACTGGAAGGGAATGGGGCGCGCGCCGCGGCGGGGCCCGGACGAGGACCAACTAGGGGGATGCCTCGTCAAACCACGGCACAGGGCGCGCGCCGGGCTAGGGGAAAGAATTTCATCACTTGCGCGAAGATTCTCATGGCCCGTGAGACCTTTGGGCTGCCTGCGGTCGCCAGGTGAAGCGCTTCCTTGGCGACCAGCCGGGCGCCAGCTTCGTCATCACCGCGCTCGCCTTTCCGGTCATCATCGGCTTTGCCGGCCTCGGCCTGAGCGACCTGGAGACCGTCGTGCGCGATGTCGCGGCCGACAACGGCTTCGTGTACGGCTCGCACGGCGCGGCGATTGTCAAAAGCCCGCCCGACGTGGGCGGCCTCTCGACCTTCGGCGGGCACTGCGTCGTGGGGCTCGACGAGACGGCCGACCGCACCGTCGAGTTCACCGGCACCGCCGACGTGACCTCGGCCTGCGGCATCGCCTCGAACTCGAACAGCGACGAGGCGATCTACGTCGGCGGCAACGCCACCCTGATCGCCGAGCCGCCGCAGGCCGAGGCGACACCCGGCAGAGCGGCAATGCCACGGTCACACAACACGCGCCGCCCCAGCCGCTGTCAGAGCGCGTTGCGGGGGGCCGTCTCGGAGTTGCAGGCCGATCCCGTCTGTGCCGGCATAAGCTCCTCGCCCACTTCGACCGCTACTGCAAACATCATCCGTTCCTCTGCAACACAGGTCTCCTTCCAAACCATCGGCAAGGTTTTCCTCGCCGACATCTTGACCTGCTACCCATGTAGCCGGTCTGGACCCCCGCGGGCACCTCCCTCCCCGAAGGGCGAGGGAACGGTCACCTGTGCCGGCCGAATCTGAACCAAACAACAATGGGTCAAGCTTGGTGATGACATGGAGAGCTTCGCCAGATCATCGATATCATATGCCTTGTCTCGGATCGGACTCTGAGGTCTTCCTTGAGAAGAATGATGCCCCTCATGCCGAGGAGCCGCCGCGGGCGGCGTTTCGAAGCACGGCAAGGGGGTTAAAGCTTGGTCGATCCGGTAATTTTTAAAATAATTTTATGAAAACCAGTTATATTAGTTAATTGATAACTAAACACCTTAACATGCTTATAACTACGAAAATTGTTCTCTCAATAAGTAAGTATTTTAATTTGATTATAACACGTCTATTACATAATGATATCTGAACAAAGGAAATGGCGCGGCGTATTAGGGGAACATCTCGCCGCACCGGAACAGCTAGGTAAGGGGAAGAGCCATGACACGCAAGAAGACGCAAGAGACCCGTCTGACCGGTTGCGTCCGATCCTTCGGCCGCTTTCTGGGGGACCAGGCGGGCACCAGCTTCATTATCACCGCGCTCAGCTTTCCGGTCATCCTCGGCTTTGCCGGGCTCGGCCTGGACGCCGCCATGTGGTATGCGGACAAGCGCCAGAACCAGACCATCGCCGACAGCGCCGCGGTGGCCGGCCGGATCGCGCTCTCGCGCGACGCCGGGATCAGCCTGAGCGACCTGGAGATCGTCGTGCGCGGCGCGGCGGCCGACAACGGCTTCGTGCACGGCTCGCACGGCGCGGTGACCGTCAACAACCCGCCCGCCGCCGGCCCGAACGCCGGCAACGCCGACTTCGTCGAGGTCGTCGTCGCGCAGACGGCCCAAATTGCTTTCTCGGCGATGATCGTGGACGAGTCCTTCATGGTGCGTTCCCGCGCGGTCGGCGGCGTCTCCCGCTTCGGCGAGCACTGCGTCGTCGGGCTGGACCCGGACATCGAAGGGGCCATTCACATGTGGGGCACGGCGGACGTCGCCCTGTCCTGCGGCATCGCCTCAGATCGAAGGCAACGCCTCGCTGACGGCCGACCCGGCCCAGGCCTACGGCGACATCTATGTCGGCTCCAACGCGACCCTGACCACCAAGAGCCCGCCCCAGCCGCTGTCCGCGCGCGTGTCCGATCCCTATGGCGCGGCGGGCCGGGACCTCGAGGTGCCGCCGCCCTCGGCCTGCGACGAGCCCTCCCAGCTCAAGTTGACTTCGGACACGGTGCTCGACCCCGGCCGGTACTGCGGCGGCCTGTGGCTCAAGTCGGGAACCATGACCTTCAATCCCGGCGTCTACATCATCGACGAGGGCGACTTCACGACGAACGGCGGGGCCACCCTGGTCGGCGACGGCGTGACCTTCATCCTGACCGCCGACGACCCCGCCGACACCGGCACCTTCAAGATGAACGGCGGAACCTCCGCCCAGCTCACCGCGCCCGACAAGGATGGTCACGCCGCCGGTCCCTTCGAGGGCGAATACGCCGGCATCCTGTTCTTCGTCGATCCCGCCGCGCCGTCGTTCGGATCCGGCGGCCAGATGATCAGCCACGACGTCCAGGGCGGCGCCGACACGGACTTCCGCGGCGCCATCTACGCGCCCAGCCAGGAGATCAGCTATGGCGGCGGCGCCGACGTCGGCCCGCGCTGCGTGCAGGTCATCGCCCGAAAGGTCAGCTTCCG
>CAMYMY010000557.1 GCA_947259625.1 uncultured Kiloniellales bacterium
TCGGCGCGTCTGACCGACAAGCTCGGCGAGATCGGCATACAGCAGAGCGACCAGAGCCTCCTGGTCGCCACCCTGGGCGTTTCCGGTAAGAAGTTCGGCGTGAACTGCGTGTCCATGGTCGAGCTGAGGTTCAACGCCGCCCTGGGCAAGGAAAATATCGTCACCGACAACCAGGCCGTCCGTCAGGCGGTCGACAAGCTGGGCGTGTTCCCGATCACCCTCTACTCGAACGGCATGTTCGGGGTCCAGCCCCAGGCCGAGCCGGCGGCGGGCGGCGAGAGCACCGTATCGAAGGAAGCCATCCTTGGGATGATCGACGACCTGGTGACGAGGTTGAAAGAAAAGCGCCAGTGACGGTTTGACCGGTCGGGCGCTCCGGGCGCCTGTCGGCGGCCTCGATCTCATTGCCTGCTCCAGGTTCGTTCCGGGTAGCCGGGCGAACCTGGAAGCGGCTGCGCGGCGGGCGCAGACGGGGCAGGGGACCATTGAAATGATCCGACGGAGACTGTGCCGCGGCCCGGTGGCTGCCGATGTGTCCGCGCGAATTCGATGTGCCGTCATCTCGCTTGGGCTGATATCGGCCCTGCTGGCTGCGGCCGGAGCGCGGGCCGGCGGCCTCTATCTCAACGAGTTCGCGACGCCGAGCATGGGGGCTGCGGGAGCTGGAGCCGAGGCCGTCGCGAACGACGCCTCGACAAACTTCGCCTTTCATAATCCGGCCGGTATGACGCGGCTCGATGGCCATCACGTGTCGCTGGGCGCCGGGCTTCTGGTAGGTAAAACCGAGTTCGATACCGATTCCGACACGCCCTTTGCCGGCGGCGATGGCGGTGATCAGGCGGGCTTGGCGCCGCTCGTGGGAAGCCACGGGGTATTGAGCGTCACCGACGACCTGAGACTCGGCATGAGCGTGTTTTCGATCTCCGGAGCCGCCCTCGATCCCGACAACAGCTGGGCGGGGCGCTATTCGCTTCAGGAGATCGAGCTTCTGACCGTGACCGCCAATCCCAGCGTCGCCTACCGGGTGAACGATTGGCTGTCGTTCGGCGCCGGGGCCATGGTGATGTATGCGGATCTCACCTACAAGCTGGCCGCGCCCCCCGTCAGCCCTCCCGTGGGCGGAGCGGGCAAGGTGAAGGTAGACGGCGATGACTTCGCATTTGGCTTCAACTTCGGGGCGCTGGTCGAGCTGAGTCCCCGCACGCGGGTTGGCCTCATCTATGCCTCGAAGATGGAGCCGGAGTTCTCGGGCGACCTGGATGTCGATACGGGCGGCGGTCCCAGCTTCTCCACCAGTTCGGATGTCGAATTGACGTTTCCTCAGCTGGTGCGTGTCGGCGCCTATCATGAGCTCAACGACCAATGGGCGCTGCTCGGCACCGTCGGCTGGGAGGACTGGAGCAATTTCGACAAATTGCTGGTCTCGACACAAGCGGGCAGCAACCCCATTCCCACCGAGTGGCGGGACACCTATCACTTCAGCGGTGGTGTCCACTATCGCCCGACGGAAGATTGGCTGCTGCAGGCGGGCATCACCTATGACACGTCGCCCGTCTCTGACGGGGACAGGTCGGCCTACCTGCCGATGGACCGGCAGATCCGCTATGCGATCGGGGCTCAGTACCAGTGGAACGAACGCGTGAACGTCGGCGGGGCCTTCGAATATATCGACCTGGGCGACGCGAGAATCGATGATCCGGATATACTGACGGGTGACTACGAGGACAATCGCATCCTCATGATCGCGCTCAATGTGAACTACAGGTTCTGAGAGCCTCCTTTAGGATTTCATCTGAACACGATCGGCGCGGCCCGTCCGTCAGTCGCTTTTGAGCCACTCCCAGGCCTCGGATTCTTCCTCGGGCTCGTAGAAGCGCGCCTCGCACTCCATGATCTCGTCGAGCTTTCTCGCCTCTTCCTGCATTTTGGGGGTGCCGATGATCGCCATGCGCTCGAAACTGCCGCGGTGCTGGATGCGGGCGTGAAGGAGGTGGGACTCGACCTCCGGCGCCAAATCCTCGATGCCCCGCCAATCGAGCAGGAGGCGGCTCGGCTTGACCCGGGCGAAGGCCTCCTCCACCTCCGGCATGTGCGTCTCGAAGACCGCGGGCGTGATCGTCCCGGTGTACTTCAGGCAGAGGATGCGATCGCCATCCTCGAAATGCATTTCGAACATCGCCGCCCATCGCCCCCTTTTTTGATTGCTTCCGCCGCCATACTTGGTCCCGCGGTCGAGTCTCGAGTTTCCTTAGTATAGGCTATGGCGGGCGGCCGAACAGCGGCAAGTGGCAAGGAATCTGCCGTTGCCGCGGAATCCCGGTGAAAAAT
>CAMYMY010000558.1 GCA_947259625.1 uncultured Kiloniellales bacterium
TCGCGGGCCCCTTCCTCTCCCACAGGGCGAGGGGAATTTATGGCGATGTAATTCCCTTTTTGTTCTTGACAACGACCAATTAGTATGCTATTTATCCTATAATAAGAATCGGAGGGAGGCAGCCCATGGACCCCTATCAGGTGATCGCGGAGGGCGGCGAGGCGTTGATCGCCGGCTGGCTGGGCGTGACGCTCACGGCGGGCCTGCGCCTGCCCGAGGCCGAATCGGAGGAGCGCGGCGAGTTTCTCCTGGCCGGCGCCAAGGCGGCGCTCGAGCAGCTGGCCCCCGCCGGCGCTTGGCTCGGCGAGCGCCTCCAGGCCGTCCAGTTCCTCTGCGCCCATTCGGCCGCCATGCACTGGCAGGCCTCCGCCAACTCCTCCTACCTGGGCGAGCCCGTCCGCCACCGCGCCCAGCGCTTCGCGGTCCAGATGCTGGCGCTCACCAGCCACCAGCTCTCGACCCTCGCCCGACTCCGCGACCAGCGCCGCCGCGAGGCCGAAGCCGCCGAGCGCCAGGCCTGGCGCAAGGAGGCGCACGAGACGAAGGAGCAACTCGCCCGCGGCAGCGCGTTCACGGCGGAGCTCGAGCGCATGATGAAGCTGGGCGAAGAAGCGGAGGCGATGCCGGAGAGCGCGGCGGAGTTGGCGCCCCCCGCCGCGCTCAAGTCGGCCGGTGCCGCCGTGCCCGAGCCGCCGCCCGGGCCTGAATCCCGCTTCAACCGCCAGCAGCGCCGAGCGCTGGAACGCATGGCGCGGAAGCGAGGGCATGCAGGAAGGAATACTTGAGCGTCAGGAAGCGAACCGGGATTTGAGCGCCGAGGCGTTGGATTTCCGCTATACTCGGGGCTCGGGCGTGCGACCACCGCAGAGGACGAGCCATGGCCTGGGAACTCCTGACGGGCTCTTGACCATGACGCCGAAGCGCTTTCGCCTGAGTGCCGACCAGATCCAGCCGATTGCCGTGGGTTATGGCTCCTGCATTGCCAGCGATCGCATCGTCGTCGACTGTGCCAAGGTCGGTTATTGTTACCGCGAGCCGCCCGACAACGATTTGGACAGCGGATGGCGGTTTTTCGCCGGCGACGAAAGCGACGATTACACGGCCAACGCGGATAACTTCGTTTTGGACGATGTGAATACCATCGCGAACTACGACCCGGACATCGTTTCACTGATAGAAGCGCCAGCGGCCTCGGCCTTCGAACGAGATCCTCAGGGCAAGTTCGTAGAGGTAGACTTCGAGCCGCCGGACGACTAGATCTCCGCCAACGGAGCCCGTGGGTGGGATGAAGCTCGCGGCGTTCAGTAGCGAGGTAGCGGCCGCCAGGCTTGGCACGTGCGCGCCGGCCTGACAGACTTGGCCCGAGCCCTTGCGGCCATGAGCCGGAGCCCAGATGCCGAAGCTGAGCGAGCTTGCCGAGGTGACGCGCCTGTTGGAGCGGCTGGCGGCGGTCGAGGAGGCGCTGACTCCGAACGAGCGCGAGCTGTTCCATAGTCTCAAGGCGAAGTACGCCACGCCGGGCGCGGGCAGCTTCGACGACCGAACCTGCCTCGAGGTCATGCTGCGCAACGTCGAGATCCGGCGCGGCTACGGCCTCGACCCGCAGGACACCGTCGGGCGGATCGTCGACCTGCCGCTGAAGGACGACGCCGAGGACGCGTGACCGGACGCTCCTTGAGCACCTGCGGGGCGCGCCGGCGCCGAGGCGCGGATTTCGGGCTTCGGAATGCGGGATTTCCGCTATAGTCGCGGCGCGAGCGCGCGATCACCGCAGAGGACGGCGAGCCATGGCCCACGACAGGATCGAGATCAACCCGGACATCATGACGGGCAAGCCGGTCGTCCGGGGCACGCGGATCACCGTGGAATCGATCCTGCGCAAGCTCGCGGCCGGCATGACGCCGGAGGCCGTCGCCGCCGACCATCCGAACCTCACCCTCGACGACATCCGCGCCGCCCAGGCCTTTGCCGCGGACTATCTCGCCGACGAGGAGGTGACCTTCGGCTGAGCGCGGACCATGCGGTTCCCCGCCGGCGAATGCGCTGGCCGGATCTCAGCCACGGGTTCATTCAAGAAAACAACGCACGTCTCGCGGTCATTGCTTTCGTGATGTACCATGGGGTAGAGGGGCCGGCATCGGCCCCCGGGAAGGCGCGCGGCATGGCGGCACAGGATCCTGCGCTTGAAACCGGCGGGTCGCTAGGCGGCACGGTTGGCGGCGGGCGCGCCGCCACCGTGCTGCTCCGGCTGAAGCAGGAGTTCGAGGCCGAGCGGGAGCGCTGGCTGCTCTGGCTGCCGGTCGGCT
>CAMYMY010000559.1 GCA_947259625.1 uncultured Kiloniellales bacterium
GGCTGCCATACACCAACTGCCCCTAGTTCCCTGTCTCACTCAAGGGGTGCAGTCCAGGAGCCGGTCCCAGTTTCCCTCCGGATGGCGCCCGGCGCGGGCGCGAATTGGTCGCCCGATTCCCTCTTGCCGTCGGAACGCCGGTCGCATAATCTGCATGTTCTGCGTTTGTTCCTGGTGACAGGAAAGGGTCGTTTCGACTACATTTCGTGGCCGTTGCCGATGGGCACGCAATATGTTGCACACAAAGGATCCAATCCACAGCTGTGGACGGAAAGGGCGGCGGTTATGGACGGTTCGGCGATATTCCAGGGCGAGCGGCGCGGCGACGGCCTCGCACCGGCTGTGGACAACCGCGCGGCAGTCCCAGAGGCAACCCCGCTCGCCGGGCCGGAGACCGGCGCCCAGACCGCGCATGCGCTGGCCGAGGCGGCCAGGGCGCTGAGCGAGCTGGCCGGCCCGGGCCTCGCCGATGGCGGCCTGGACAGCCGGGCCCGGGCCGAGCCGGCGCCCGCACCGCCAACCGAGGCCCCGCTCGACCGGCTCGGCCGCGCGCGGATCCGCGACGAGTTCCAGAACGAGCGCGGGATCCGGGTCCACATCGAGCGCGCGCGCGATCGGAACCTGACCGCGTTCGGCAAGGCGACCCTGGCCGACCGCTACCTCATGCCGGGCGAGTCCTACCAGGACCTCTTCGCCCGGGTCGCCGCCCACTACGCCGACGACACGGCGCATGCCCAGCGGCTCTACGACTACATCTCGAAGCTCTGGTTCATGCCGGCGACGCCGGTGCTGTCCAACGGCGGCACCACGCGCGGCCTGCCGATCTCCTGCTTTCTCAACGAGGCCGGCGATTCGCTGGAGGGCATCGTCGACCTGTGGAACGAGAACGTCTGGCTCGCCGCCCGCGGCGGCGGCATCGAACGAGAACGTCTGGCTCGCCGCGCGCGGCGGCGGCATCGGCAGCTACTGGGGCAACCTGCGCTCGATCGGCGAAAGGGTCGGCCACAACGGCAAGACCTCGGGCGTGGTGCCCTTCATCCGGGTCATGGACACCCTTACCCAGGCGATCAGCCAGGGGTCCCTACGGCGCGGCTCGGCGGCGGTCTACCTACCGGTCTCCCACCCCGAAATCGAGGAGTTCGTCGAGCTGCGCCGACCAACCGGCGGCGACCCCAACCGCAAGGCGCTCAACCTGCACCACGGCGTGGTGCTGCCCGACGCCTTCATGCGCGCGGTCGAGGCCGACGGCGACTGGGCGCTCGTCAGCCCCAAGGACGGCTCGATCATCAAGACGGTCAAGGCGCGGGCCCTGTGGATCCGCATCCTGACCGCCCGGGTCGAGACCGGCGAGCCCTACATCATCTATGGCGACCACGTGAACCGGACGATCCCCGAGCACCACAAGCTGGCCGGCCTGACCGTCAAGATGTCGAACCTGTGCAGCGAGATCACCCTGCCGACCGGCCGCGACCAGCACGGCCAAGAGCGCACGGCGGTCTGCTGCCTGTCCTCGCTCAACCTCGAGACCTTCTACGAGTGGCAGGACGAGCCCCGCTTCATCGAGGACGTCATGCGCTTCCTCGACAACGTGCTGCAGGACTTCATCGACCGGGCGCCGGACTCCATGGCCCGGGCGCGCTACGCGGCCCAGCGCGAGCGCTCGGTCGGGCTCGGCGTCATGGGCTTCCACTCCTTCCTGCAGCAGAACCGCGTGCCGCTCGAAGGGGTCATGGCCAAGGTCTGGAACCGCAAGATCTTCGGGCAGCTGCGCGAACAGGCCGACGCCGCCTCGCGCAAGCTCGCGGCCGAGCGCGGCCCCTGCCCCGACGCCGCCGAGTTCGGGATCGAGGAGCGTTTTTCCAACAAGCTGGCGATCGCGCCGACCGCCTCGATCTCGATCATCTGCGGCGGCGCCTCGCCGGGCATCGAGCCGGTTGCCGCCAACTCCTACACTCACAAGACCCTGACCGGCTCGTTCAACGTGCGCAACCGCTACCTGGCCGCGCTGCTGGCCGAAAAGGGCCGCGACGACGAGGAGACCTGGACCTCGATCACCCTGAACGAGGGCTCGGTCCAGCACCTCGATTTCCTGACGCCGGACGAGAAGGACGTCTTCAAGACCGCCTTCGAGCTGGACCAGCGCTGGCTGATCGAGCTGGCCGGCGAGCGCGCGCCCTACGTCTGCCAGTCGCAGTCGCTGAACGTCTTCCTGGCGGCCGACGCGCACAAGCGCGACCTGCACCAGATCCACCTGCAGGCCTGGAAGAAGGGCGTGAAGAGCCTCTACTACTGCCGCTCCAAGTCGCTGCAGCGCGCCGAGACCGCGCCGGGCGAGCGGGTAGGCGCGGCGGCCGTGCCCCATTTGGGGGCCATCAACGGCACCGAGAAGCCCAAGTCGGAGCCTATCGACTACGAGGCCACGGACTACGAGGAATGCCTCGCCTGTCAATAGACAGGCTTGCCCCTGGGGCCGCACCCGGGACCGGAGGCGGCCCCCTTTTTCGAGGAGCACAACGAAGAGCTGGTTACAGATGGACTTGTTGCAGCAGATTGATTTTGTCATTGCCGGACTTGATCCACTGCCGTCCGGTCGAGCCGCCTGTCCCGCGTCGGCGAAATTGCCCCTCTCCCATCGGGAGAGGGAGGGGCCCGCGCAGCGGGAAGGTGAGGGCAAGTGGGTTTTTGGTTCCTCCCGAAGGCGCCGGAGCGTTACGGCAAGCGTTCGAACCAACAGGCCCTCACCCGCTCGGCTTCGCCTCGCCACCCTCTCCCGAAGGGCTAGGGTTTCGTTCCACGGCAATGAGCCGACGAGAAGACCGCCTTTCGATCTTTAGACGCCCGGTCCCGAACCGAGGCCAAGGAGGAACCCAAACGAACATGTCGCTGCTGGACGCCAACCCGGTCTACAAGCCGTTCCGCTATCCCTGGGCCTACGAGGCCTGGCTGACGCAGCAGCGCATCCACTGGCTGCCGGAGGAGGTGCCACTGGCCGACGACGTCAAGGACTGGAGCCGCACGCTTTCGGAAGGAGAGCGCAACCTGCTCTGCCAGATCTTCCGCTTCTTCACCCAGGCCGACGTCGAGGTCAACAACTGCTACATGAAGCACTACGCCCGGGTCTTCAAGCCGACCGAGGTGCAGATGAT
>CAMYMY010000560.1 GCA_947259625.1 uncultured Kiloniellales bacterium
TGATCGGCGATCCGGCGCTAAAGTGGATATCCGTGGGCGGCGCGGGGGTCGACCATCTGGCGCCCTGGGATCCGGCAAGGCTGCGGGTGACCAACTCGGCCGGGGTGGCGAGCGACGTCATGGCGCAATACGTGCTCGCCGCGATCCTGACGCTCACCCTGCGTCTGCCGGCGTTCGCACGCGCCCAGGCCGAACGGCGCTGGGCCCCGCAGGAAGTCGGATCGATCGCGGGCAGGACCGTCGCGGTCATCGGGCTCGGCCACACGGGCCGGGACGTGGCGCGGCGTGTCGGGGCGGCCGGCCTCAGGGTGCTCGGCCTGCGCGCCCGGCCGCGGCTCATGGAGGGCGTGGAACGGGTCTACGGTCCGGAGGCGCTCGACGAGGTGCTCGCCGAGGCGGACTACGTGGTCCTGTCGCTGCCCCTGACCGAACGGACCCGCCACCTGATCGGCCGGCGGGCGATCGCGGCTATGAAGCCGGGCGCCTTTCTGATCGACGTCTCGCGCGGCGGCGTCGTGGACGGCGCGGCCCTCAGCGAGGCGCTTGCCGAGGGACGGCTCGGCGGCGCCATGCTCGACGTCTTCGAGCGAGAGCCACTGCCGCCGGACTCGCCGTTCTGGGACCTGGAGAACGTGATCGTCACGCCGCACAGCTCGAGCATCTACGAAGGCTGGGAGCGCGCCTCGGCGGCGATGTTCTGCGACAATCTGGTGCGCTGGCGGGCCGGGCAAGCGCTCGACAACGTCGTCGACCCCGCGCGCGGCTATTGAACGGGGGCCCGGCCGGACCCGAAAAGAAGCGGGGCGGGGGATGGCCCCCCGCCCCGATCGTCCGGCTTGCCGAGGCCGGGACTACTTGACGCGGCCTTCGCGCCAGGCCTGGATCAGCTGATCATAGTTGACCGTCTCGCCTTTGGGCTTCTCGTTGGCCAGCTTGGCCTTGGGCGAGCCCGCCTGGCCCAGCCACTTCGCGGGATCGATCTTCTTGTTGAGCTTGGGACCACAGTCGCCCTGGACCCCGCTACGCTCGAGGCGGGCCAGCACCTTGTCCTGCTCGCGGGCCAGGTTGTCCATCGCCGTGCCGACGGTCACCTCGCCGGCGACCGCCTCGCCGATGTTCTGCCACCACAGCTGCGCCAGCTTCGGGTAGTCGGGCACGTTGGTGCCGCTCGGCGTCCAGGCGACGCGCGCGGGGCTGCGGTAGAACTCGACCAGGCCGCCCAGCTTGGGCGCTCGATCCGTGAAGGACTGATGGTTGATGTCGCTGTCGCGAATGATCGTCAGGCCGACATGCGATTTCTTCAGGGACACGGTCTTGGAGACCGTGAACTGGGCGAACAGCCACGCCGCCTTGCGCCGCTCGAGCGGCGTCGAGTTGAACAGCGTCCAGGATCCGGCGTCCTGATACCCCAGCTTCTGGCCCTCCTCCCAATAGGGGCCATGCGGCGAGGGTGCCATGCGCCAAAGCGGTTTGCCGCTTTCGTCAACGGTGTTGTTGCCCTTCTCGCGCGGCTCGACCATCGAGGCCGTGAAGGCGGTGTACCAGAAGATCTGCTGGGCAACGTTGCCCTTCGCCAGGCTCGGCAGCGATTGGTAGAAGTCCATGCCGAGGGCGCCTGGCGGGGCGTACTTGCGCAGCCACTCCATGTATTTGCGGAGCGAGTACTTGGCCGCCGGGCCGTTGGCCGCGCCGCCGCGCTCGACGCTGGCGCCGACCGGTCGGCAGCCGTCCACGCGGATACCCCATTCGTCGACCGGCTTGCCGTTCGGCAGGCCCTTGTCGCCGGCGCCGGCCATCGACAGCCAGGCGTCGGTGAAGCGCCAGCCGAGATCCGGGGCCTTCTTGCCGTAGTCCATGTGCCCGTAGACGGCCTTGCCGTCGATCTCGCCCACGTGCTCGGAGAAGAACTGGGCGATGTCCTCGTAGGCCGACCAGTTGACCGGGACGCCGAGCTCGTAGCCGTAGATGTCCTTGAACTGCTTCTTGAAGTCCGCGCGCTGGAACCAGTCGTAGCGGAACCAGTAGAGGTTGGCGAACTGCTGGTCCGGCAGCTGGTAGAGCTTGCCGTCCGGACCGGTGGTGAAGGACTTGCCGATGAAATCGTCCACGTCCAGCGTCGGCAGGGTCACGTCCTTGCCCTCGCCGGTCATGAAGTCGCTCAGCGGCACCACGTGGCCATAGCGGAAGTGGGTGCCGATCAGGTCGGAGTCGTTGATGTAGGCGTCGAAGACGTTCTCGCCCGACTGCATCTGGATCTGCAGCTTCTCGATCACGTCGCCTTCCTGGATCAGGTCGTGCGT
>CAMYMY010000561.1 GCA_947259625.1 uncultured Kiloniellales bacterium
TGCTCTCGGCCGCCATGGACACGGTGACCGAGGGGCGCCTGGCCATTGCCATGGCCCAGGCCGGTGGCATCGGCGTGATTCACAAGAACATGGACGTCGCGGCCCAGGCCGACGAGGTCCGCAGGGTCAAGAAGTTCGAAAGCGGCATGGTGGTCAACCCGGTGACGATCCATCCCGACGAGCCGCTGGCCAACGCGCTCGCCCTGATGGAGAGCTGGCGCATCTCGGGCATCCCGGTCGTCGAGCGCAAGTCCGGTCCCCTGGTCGGCATCCTGACCAACCGGGACGTCCGCTTCGCCCAGGATCTGCGGCAGCCGATCAGGGAACTGATGACCCAAGACAACCTGATCACGGTCAAGGAGGGGGTTGGCCGCGACGAGGCCAAGCGCCTGCTGCACCAGCACCGCATCGAGAAGCTGCTGGTGGTCGACGGCGACTACCGCTGCATCGGGTTGATCACGGTGAAGGACATCGAGAAGGCCGAGGCCCATCCCAATGCCTGCAAGGACGAGAAGGGCCGCCTGCGCGCCGCCGCGGCGACCGGCGTCGGCCGGGACGGACTGGTCCGGGCCGAGGCCCTGTTGGAGGCCGGGGTCGACGTCGTCGTGGTCGACACGGCGCACGGCCATTCGGCCGGCGTCATGGACGCCGTCGGCGAGGTCAAGCGGCTGTCGAACGACGTGCAGGTGGTGGCCGGCAACGTCGCCACGGCCGAGGGCGCCCGCGCGCTGATCGACCACGGCGTCGACGCGGTCAAGGTCGGCATCGGGCCGGGCTCGATCTGCACCACACGGGTGGTCGCCGGGGTCGGCGTGCCGCAGATGACCGCGCTGAGGGATACCGTCGAGGTCTGCCGCCTCAGCGACACGCCGGTCATCGCCGACGGCGGCATCAAGTTCTCGGGCGACATCGCCAAGGCGATCGCCGCCGGCGCCGACTGCGCCATGGTCGGCTCGCTCCTGGCCGGCACCGACGAGAGCCCCGGCGAGGTCTTCCTCTACCAGGGCCGGTCCTACAAGTCCTACCGCGGCATGGGCTCGCTCGGCGCCATGGCGCGCGGCTCGGCCGACCGCTACTTCCAGCAGGAGGTGGCCGACACGCTCAAGCTGGTGCCCGAGGGGGTCGAGGGGCGGGTGCCCTACAAGGGCCCGGTCGGCAACATCATTCACCAGCTCGTCGGCGGCCTGCGCGCCGCCATGGGCTATACCGGCAACGCGACCCTGCCCGACATGCAGCGCGGCTGCCGCTTTCTCAAGGTCAGCGCCGCCGGCCTGCGCGAGGGGCATGTGCACGATGTCGCGATCACCCGCGAGGCGCCCAACTACCGCAACGAGGTTTGACCCGATCGGCCGCTCCGGTCCCGGTCTGAACGCCGTCTTGGTGCCATGACACCGGCCGCCCGAATCCAGGCCGCGATCGACCTCCTGGCCGAGATCGAGGCCTTGGACGCGCCGGCCGACGGCTTGGCGCGCGGGTTCTTTCGCAAGCGCCGCTACATCGGTTCCAAGGACCGGCGCGCCGTCTCGGACCTGGTCTACGGCGTGCTGCGCGCCCGCGCCCGGCTCGACTGGTGGATCGCGCGCGCCGCGCCTGCCGCCACGGGCGTGCGCGGCCGCACGCTGGCCCATCTGGCGCTCGAAGGGCGGCGGAGCGCCGAGGACCTGGCGGCGCTGTTCGACGGCGACCGCTATCATCCGCCGGCGCTCGGCCCCGAGGAGCGCGCGCTCGCCGCGGCGCTTCGGGACTGCGCCTTGGACCATCCGGAGCAGCCGGACTGGGTGCGCGGCGAGCTGCCGGAATGGCTACTGCCGAAGCTCGGCGAGACCCTCGGCGACGACCTGGCGGCGGAGCTGGCCGCGCTGGCGCGGCAGGCGCCGCTCGACCTGCGCGTCAACAGCCTCAAGGCCGATCGCGCCGGGGCCGCCTCCGCGCTGGCCGCCGAGGGCATCGAGGCCCTGCCGACGCCGCTCTCGCCGCTCGGCCTCCGTGTGGCGGGGCGGCACACCCTGCCGGGCCTCAGGGCCTTCCGGGACGGCCTGGTCGAGGTGCAAGACGAGGGCTCGCAGCTGGTCGCGCTCGTGACCGACGCCCGGCCGGGCCTGCGAGTCGCCGACTTTTGCGCCGGGGCCGGCGGCAAGACCCTGGCCCTGGCCGCCGCGATGGGCGACCGGGGCCGGCTGGCCGCGCTCGATACCGACGCCCGCCGGCTCGAGCGAGCGGCGCCGCGGCTCGCCCGGGCGAGCGCGACTATCGCCGATCCGCGCACCCTCGAGGGGGCGGAAGATCCCTGGCTCGCCCGCCCGCTGGCGGCTCACGCCGGAGCGGCTGGAGACCTACGTTCGGGTGCAGGGCGAGATTCTGACCGCGGCTGCGCGGCTGGTCGCCCCCGGCGGCCGCCTGGTCTATGCCACCTGCTCCCTGCTGCCCGAGGAGAACGGCCCGCAGGTTGCCCGCTTTCGTGTGGCCCACCCGGACTTCGCGCCGCTGCCCCTGGCGGGAATCTGGGCGGAGACCGTCGGCGGCGCCTGCCCGGCGGCGAACGGTGAGCTGCTGCTGACGCCGGCGCGACACGGCACCGACGGCTTCTATCTCGCCGTGCTCAAGCGGCGGGCGGGCCCATGAGCGGGGTCACGGTGCGCGAGGCGCGGGCGGAGGACGCGGCGGGCATCGCCCGCGTCCACGTCGAGACTTGGCGCGCCGCCTATGCCGGTCTGGTACCCGATACCTACCTGGTGGGCATGAGCGAGCAGGGCCAGGCCCTGGTCTGGCAGAGGCTGCTGTCGAGCCGGGGACGCGAGTCGGTCCTGGTGGCCGAGGCCGCGACCGCGAATGGCGGGCAGCTCGTCGGCTTCGGCAGCTTCGGCCGAGCGCGCCGCGGCACGCTGCCCTACAAGGGCGAGATCTACACGCTCTATGTGGCCGTCGACTGGCAGGGCAGGGGACTCGGCCGGCGCCTGCTCGCCGGCATGTTCCGGGCGATGGTGCTGGGCGGCCTGCCCGACGCCTTCCTCTGGGTGCTGTCCAGCAACCCCTCGCGTTTCTTCTACGAGGCCATGGGCGGCGACCGGGCGGCCATCCGCCAGGAGACCTTCGCCGGTACCCTGCTCGACGAGACCGCCTACGCCTGGCCGGACCTGGCGGGCTGGCTGGCCAGCTTTTCGCGCACTAGCCGAGGCTCCTGAACCACAGCGCCGTCGCCGGGGTAAAGGAAACGATCAGCAGAACCACGAACATCGTGGCGATGAACCACTTGCCGTAGATCATCGCCTCCTCGATCTTCAGGCCGGTGGTTGAGCAGACCGTGAGCAGGACCGAGGCGACCGGCGGAGTCTGCTGGCCTATGCCCAGGTTGAGGCAGACGATCACCCCGAAATGCACCGGGTCGAGCCCGATCTGCTGGGCCAGCGGCATGAGCAGCGGCACGACCACGATGATCGCTGCCGAGGCGTGCAGGAACATGCCGAGCAGCAGGAGGAAGACGTTGATCAGAAGGATCTGGGCGACCCAGTTATCGGTCACGCCGCCGAGCGCCGTGGCGACCTGCTGGGGGAGCTGTTCGTTCGCCAGGAACTGGCCGAGAACCGCCGAGCCGGCGACGATCATCATGACCACGGCGGTTTGCCGCGCCGTGGTGACGAGCAGGTCGTAAAGCCGCCGGAGGGTCAGCTCGCGCGACAGCGACCAGCCGAAGACCAGGGCCGCGGCCACGCCGATGCCCGCGGCCTCGGTCGGGGTTACGAAACCCAGGATCAGGCCGCCGATCACGACCACCGGAATCATCAGGGGAACCACCGCGCGCCACAGCGCGACGCCCAGGCGGCCGAGCTCGAAGCGGCGGTCGACCGGATGCCCTTCCTTGAGGGCGAAGACGTAGCAGGCGGCCATGAAGGCGCCGCCCAAAATGACGCCGGGCACGATGCCGGCGATGAACAGGTCCTTGATCGAGGTATTTGTGGTCACGCCGTAGAGCACCATGGGGATCGACGGCGGGATGATGATACCGAGCGTCGCGCTGACCGCGGTGATCGAGGCCGCGAAGCTGGCTGAGTCCCCCCCTGATCCAGCCGACCAGCGCGGCGGCCAGGCCGATGATCCTCTCGGATATGGTTGTCGCGCTCATCAACTCGCCCATCAGGATGAACAGCGGGATCGCCAGCAGGACGATGGAGTTGGTGCCGAAGAAGAGCTGGATCGGCACCATGATGAGGTTGATGTCGGCCAGATACATGGCGGTCGCGGCCGTGACCATCAGCGCGAAGCCGATCGGCATGTCCAGCAGGATCAGGGCGAACAGCAGGACCAGGACCAGCCAGGCCACGGGTCAGTCGTCCCGCTGGCGCGAGGTTGCCCGGTCGAGGATGCGCAACACCATGGTCAGCACGATCGCGGCCGCCGTTATCGGCAGGACCATCATGAACACGCCTTGCGGGATCTCCGCGGTCTCGATCTCGCGCGCGCCGTCGAAGCCGATCATGCGGATCGACAGCCAGAACACCTTTACGAAACAGAACAGGACGACGCCGTCGACCGCCGCCCGCTCGATGGGGCGCGGCCGGCGCGGCAGCCGCTCGACCAGCAGGACGAAGCTGATGTGCCGGTCCTGGCGCAGGGCCAG
>CAMYMY010000562.1 GCA_947259625.1 uncultured Kiloniellales bacterium
CAAGCTCCCGATGCATCATTCGGTCGTAGTCCGAGATTCCGAATATCGCTTCGCGATCCAGCGCGGTCCCCAAGGCTTCGTGAAGGTGACCGGCGAACGCTGCAAGTTTCCCTGAGAGTCCGTCCGGAAAGTTTATGAAGGAACACAATAGCGCGTGAGTCTTCGCAGCATAAGCCTGATGCTGGCGAGGCGGATGAAGGCGATGGCGGTTCTGTTGAGGTTCTCGTAGTCCTTGGCGAGGCGGCGGCAGCGGTTGATCCAGGCGATGGTGCGCTCGACGATCCATCGCTTGGGCAGGACTTCGAAGCCCTTGGCATGATCGGAACGCTTGACGACCTCGATCGTCCATGCCGCGCCGGCCATTGCCTTGCGCAGCTTCTCGCCGCCATAGGCGCCGTCGGCGAAGATCGTCTCGAGGAAGGGAAACAGCCGCCGGGTGCGGCGATCCAGGACCAGGACGGCACCGTCGCGGTCCTGCAGGTCGGCCGCGTGCACAACGATGTTGAGGATCAGGCCGACCGTGTCGACAAGCAAGTGCCGCTTCTTGCCCTTGACTTTCTTGCCCGCGTCATAGCCCGCGCGGTCGATGCACGCCCCCCTTTTTCCGCACCCTTCACGCTCTGGCTGTCGATGATGCCGGCGCTCGGGCTCGCCTCGCGGCCCTCCAGATCGCGCGTCATCAGATAGAGCGCGCGGTGAACCCCCTCCAGCGTGCCGTCCCAGTCCCACAGCATCAGATAGTCGTGCACCGTGGATTTGGGCGGCCGAGCTTCGCTCCCTGCTACGCAGCTTTGGGCAGCGCGCGCCACTGGCAGCCGGTCTCCAGAACATAGAGAACCCCGTTCATCACCTCGCGGACATCCACCTCGCGCCGACGCCCGCCTCGCTTGGCCGGCGGGATCAGCGGTTCGATCAACGCCCATTCCGAATCCGTCAAATCGCTCGGATAACGAACACCCTTGCGCTCGTAGAGGCCACGGTTATCACGCGTCCACATCGGCCACCTCCTGAAAAACGAATCGGTGGCCACCACAGAATCACAAACGATTCCAACGAATCAACTTCTTTCCGGACGGACACTTAGAGCTATCCGAAACGCTTTGCTGAGGCCAGGCCGCACCGCCCAGACGTAGTCCGTGTAGGGGGGCGTCTCCCAGACGATCCTTACCGCGTCCGGCGCCAGTCGCCCGTCGCGGAGCATGTTGTCCACGATCTCGGCATTGGCTGCGCCCAAATCCACGACGCCGTCACGGACCCACGCCGCGGTTCGGTCATGAGCACCGGAGTAGCGCACCGCGCCGAAGAAGCTTTCCGGCGCAATTCCCACCTCCTGCAGGAAATAGCGGGGCATCAAATGCCCCGAGGTCGACAGATCGGAGCCGAAGGCAAAGGCCCGGCCCGCGAAATTCGCGACCGCCGCGCCCGGCGTCTCCGGGCCAGCAAGGAAGTAGGTGGTGAATTTGGCATCGACGTCGCGCATGACCAGCGGCACGGCGCCGTGTTTCATATGGGATTGGACGAACGTCACGCCGCCGAAATAGCCGACGTCGATTTCGCCCTCCCCGAACAGTTCGAGCAGATCCGCGTAGTCTTCCGGAATTTTCAATTCCAGCTTTGTATCCAATTCTTCGGCAAGGTATGCCAGCAAGGGCTCGTATCTCCGGCGCAGCGCCTTCCTGTCATCATCGGGAAGGACACCGACATTCAACACAGAGGGAGCCGTCTCTTCCTCTTCGGGAGAACACCCGACCGGGGAGAGCAGCAGGCCAAGAATCAAGAGATTGCAGAGTCGCCTTCGCAAAATAGGCAAAAGTCCAAACCGTAAACGTAGAGACCTTAGTTTGCAGAAAAAGACTGTCAGCTGCCGCACACACCCCACTCGGGACCAAGCAAGCCGACAATCGAACCCGGTGCAACCGATCCTTAACTTACCCGAATATAGCACAAACCAGCTATAGATAAACCGAAAATCCAACCGTCCGATTGTTAGGCCAAGGCCACCTTTGCCAAGAAATCTCGGCGAAGCTGCGAATTCCGGATGCAAGGCGAACCGCTCCGGCGGCAATCCGTTCGGCCGGCCGCGGCCGAACCTTCGCCGCGCCCGGCCCTCAGAACCGGTCGATCCGGTAGGGCGCCATGTCGAGGCGCGGGGCGCGGCCGGCCACCAAGTCGGCGACCAGGCGGCCGGTCTTGGCGCCCAAGCCCAGGCCGCAGTGGCCGTGGCCGAAGGCGAAGAAGGCGTTGGCGTGGCGCGGCGAGGCCGAGATGACCGGCAGGGAATCGGGCAT
>CAMYMY010000563.1 GCA_947259625.1 uncultured Kiloniellales bacterium
CCGCTGCCGGTGGCCGCGGTTCTGTTCCTGGTACTGCTCGCGGCGGGCTTGGGCTTGGCGGTCGCCCTGCCCGGCGGTGTCATCAGGGTCGTCGGCCTCTATGCCGCCCTGACCATCGCCTACTCGCTCGGCCTCAAGCGCATCGCGATCCTCGACGTCATGATCATCGCCTTCGGCTTCGTGCTGCGGGTGGAGGCCGGTGCCGTCCTGATCGACGTGCAACCGAGCGCCTGGATCCTGATCATCACCGGCCTGCTGGCCTTGTTTCTGGCGCTCGCCAAGCGACGCGACGATCTCAGTATCGAGGTCGACGGCGAGCATCGGCAAAGCCTTAGCGGCTACTCGAAGCCGTTCCTCGACGTGGCCGTATCCGCGGTCCTGGGCGCGCTGCTCGTCGCCTATCTGATCTATACGACCGACCCCACCGTGATGGAGCGGCTGGGCACCGACCAGATCTTCTATACCGCGCCCTTCGTCGTGATGGGTATCCTCCGCTATCTGCAAGTCACGCTGGTCGAGGAGCGCTCCGGATCGCCGACCGCGATTCTATTCACCGATCCCTTCACGATCCTCGCGGTTCTCGGCTGGATCTTGACTTTCGGCTGGTTGATCTATGTCTGATCGCGGTTGGATCGTTGGACAGGGTCCGCGCGCATGACCTGGAAGGACATGGAGCTAAGCGGCTGGGGCAGATCCCACCACGCGGCCTGCCGGGCGGCGCGGCCTGAACGCCGGCGCGATGCCGTGGCCGCCATTTCACAAAGCGACGCGACAGGCATCCTCGCCTTCGGTGCGGGACGCAGCTACGGCGATACCGGGCTCAACGACGGCGGCCGCGCCGTGCTCAGCGAGCGGCTGAACCGAATTCTCGCCTTCGACCAGACCTCGGGCGAGATCGTGGTCGAGCCGGGTGTCACCTTCCGCGACCTGCTCGAGGTCTTTCTGCCCCGGGGATTCCTCGTTCCCGTCAGTCCCGGGACGGCCTACGCGACGATCGGCGGCGCCGTGGCCAACGACGTACATGGCAAGAATCACGAGGCGGTCGGCAGCTTCGGCCATCATGTCCGCTGGGTCGAGATGCTCCTGCCGTCCGGCGATATCGTCCGCGCGTCGCCCGAAGAGCGCCACGACCTCTTCGCCGCGACGATCGGCGGTATCGGCCTGACCGGGATCCTTCTGGCGATCTGTTTCCCGATGACCCGCGTGCCCTCCAATGCCGTAGCGTTGCGCGAGCAGCGCGTGCGCGATTTGGATGTCTTCCTCGATGCCCTGAAGAACAAGGGCGAGAAGGCGCACTATTCGGTCGGATGGATCGACGCCCTGGCCGGCGGCCGGTCGCTCGGCCGGGGCATTCTGGAGACGGCGGAGCCATCGGACGAAGACATCGCCGAGCGCCGAAGCAGGACCCGCGCCGTACCGATGGACTGCCCGGGCCTTCTCCTCAACCGGCGGTCGGTCAAGGCCTTCAATGCCCTCTATTACCGCCGGTTCGCGCGCCGGGAACGCCGGTGCCGGATCGCCTACGGGCGATTTCTCTACCCGCTCGACGCCTTGTTGGACTGGAACCGCCTGTATGGGCGCCTTGGCTTTCATCAGTTCCAGTGCGTGGTGCCCTTCGAGGCTGGCGCTTCGGCCTTGCGTCAGCTGCTCGAGGCCGTACGGGCCGGAAGGAACGCCTCACCCCTGGCGGTTCTCAAGACCCTGGGGGCGGCGGGCCTGGGCCATTTGTCCTTTCCGATGCCCGGCTATACGCTCGCCGTCGACCTGCCGCACAAGCGAGGCGTCGAGGACATCCTGGCGAAATTGGAAGCGATCACGCTGGATCACGGCGGCCGCGTCTATCTGGCAAAGGACAGCTGCCTCTCGGCCGAGGGCTTCGCCAGGATGTATCCCAAGCTGGAACAGTTCCGCGCCGTTCTGGCGGAAATCGACCCCGACGGGCGCATGGCCTCCGACATGGCGCGGCGCCTGCGAATCCGGGATGGATCATGACCGGTGACACCTGGCTGATCCTCGGGGGCTCCTCCTCGGTCGCCCGGGCCTTCGCCTTCGAGGTGGCCCGACAGGGCGCGGACGTGCTGCTTGCGGGCCGCGACACGGAGGATCTGGCACGCACGGCCGCCCACCTGAACATCCGCACGGGACGCAAGGCAACGGCTCTCGAATTCGACGCGACCGCATACGACACCCATGCGCAGTTCGTCGAGACCTGTCGCGGCATGGCGGACCGGCTCAACGTCTTCCTGGCCTTCGGCGTCATGCCGAGCCAGGAG
>CAMYMY010000564.1 GCA_947259625.1 uncultured Kiloniellales bacterium
GCGCCTGGCTGCGCACCAGGCCGGTCACCTCATGGCCGTCGGCGATCAAGCGCTGGGCGAGCGAGCCGCCGATGTAGCCGGTGGCGCCGGTAATGAAGATCTTCATGGCCGTGGCTCCCTCATCTCCCCCCGAGGGGTGCAGTCCACCCCTCACCCCGAAACTCCCCGACACCTATCCGGTCGCTATCGTCCCTTGAGCCAGCCATACGGAGGCAACGAGATAGCAGGCAGCCGCTCCCGCGGAAGCGATGGCTCGAACGTGGTTCCAGAAGGTCCAGCGAGGCATATAGGTGGTCGTCCAGTAAGTGGCGGCTTCGGCACCGGCATATTCCTTGGCATCGAGGCGCTTGTTCATCGGCACATTGAAAACAAGCGTCACGACAAACACACCGCCAAGATAGATGGCGCCGCCGGTCATGACCAAGGCGGATGTGGGACCCGCAATGTTAAAGTACGCGCAGCCGATCAGAAAGGGCGAGAGCGCGGACAGGCCCAAAAGCAGGACCATGAACACCGACCTGAAGACTTCGCGATTGATGACCTGCATGACTTCGACGCCGGCGGCGGTCTTTGCTCGATCCAGCGATCTCATGACGAAATCCGAAAACGTCAGAAAGACGCCTGAGACCAGCCCGCAGGCAATAACGGAGATTTCGAGTACGACAAAAAACCAGGTCGAGGTCATTTCAGTTCTCCGGTAGGCGAAATGATTTCCCGTTCTCAGAGTCTGACTCGAAATGAATTTCGTAATATCCACGGGTTACACGAATAACCCGTTTTGCTTGCTGTCACCCTCGGGCTTGACTCGAGGGTCCAGGAACGGCGCAATCCAGGCAATTCCTGGATTGCCGGGTCAAGCCCGGCAATGACAGAAGAAGGCGCCGGGAATCCATAACCCGTTGATCCAAAACAATTCATTTTCGGTCAGGCTCTCAGGGCTCGGCAAGACAGGCCGGGCGACCGGCGCAGATAGCTGTCGCCGGTCAGTTGCCGCAGCATGAATCCGGCCACGCCGGCTCAGTTGGGCAGGTCCCACACGCCGGACGCGGCCGCGGCGCGGCAGAAGCCGGCAAAGTCGCGAGGCGCGCGACCAAGCGCCTTTTGAACACCGTCTCCGAGCGACTCGTTACGACCGTCAAGCACTTCCTTGCAGAGGTCGGTGAGCATGTTGGCGAACTCGGGCCCGGCGGTCTCGGTGAGGGCGGCGCGAAACTGCTCCAACGAGATCGCGGCGTACTCGATGCCGCGACCCGCGGCCTTCGAGATCTCGGCGGCGGCCTCGGCGAAGCTCAGCAGACGCGGTCCGGTGAGCTCGTAGAGCTGACCCGCATGACGGTCGTCGGTGAGCGCGGCGACCGCAACATCGGCGATGTCGTCGGCATCGACAAAGGGCTCGCGCACCTCGCCGGCCGGCAGCGCGACCACGCCGTCGAGCACCGGCTCGAGCAGGTGACCTTCGTTGAAGTTCTGCGAGAACCAGCTCGCGCGGATCAGCGTAAAGCTCACGCCGCAGGCGCGGACGATGTTCTCGCAGCGCTGCGCATTGACCTCGCCCCGCCCCGAGAGCAACACCAGCCGCTTGACGCCCGCCTCGGCCGCGCAGGCCGTCAGCTCTTCGATCGCCGCCGGCGCACTGGGCACGGCGAGGTCCGGGAAGAACGAGATGTAGGCGGCCTCGACGCCGCGCAGCGCCTCCGGCCAGGTCGAAGGCTTCTCCCAGTCGAAGGGCGGTTCGGATTGCCGCGAGCCCTCCCTGACTGCGTGGCCCAGCTCCGAGAGCCGCTGGACGATTCGTCGACCGGTCTTTCCAGTGGAACCGATGACGAGGATGGGTGATTTCTGCATGAGTTCATGACTCCTTGTTTGGGCGTTGAGGTCGTCCTGGTTCTCCAAAGGCGACCGAGATCTTCTCACTTGACACCGTGTCAATTGACACGATGACAAGTACGTGATACTTGACACCATGTCAAGCGGTAATCCCGAAACCCGAAAGCGAATTCTGAAATCCACCCTGACGCTGCTGGAAGCGAGCCGGGGCAAGGGCGTGCGCATGACGGATATCGCCAAACGGGCGGGAATCACCCGCCAGGCGCTCTATCTTCACTTCAGCACAAGGGCCGAGCTTCTGATTGCGACGACCTACTATCTCGACGAGGTGAAGGGGAGTGAAGAGCGACTGGTGCCGAGCCGCACGGCGCGGTCCGGTATCGAGCGTCTTGACGCCTTTATCGAGGCCTGGGGCGCTTACATCCCGGAAATCTACGGCATCGCC
>CAMYMY010000565.1 GCA_947259625.1 uncultured Kiloniellales bacterium
GACGGTGACGGTGACGTGGGGCTTCGACCGGTGGGCTAAGCCTTTCTCTCCGCGCGCAGTCCCTTGAGGGTGCTGAAGCACATCAGCACCAGGACGATGGCGAAGGGAAAGCCGGTGGCGATCGCCGCGGCCTGCAGCGCGACCAGGCCGCCGCCCAGCAGCAGGGCGATGGCGACCAGGCCCTCGAAGGTGCACCAGAAGATGCGCTGGGCCACCGGGGCGTCGACCTTGCCGCCGGCGGTAATGGTGTCGATCACCAGGGAGCCGGAGTCCGACGAGGTCACGAAGAACACGATCACCAGGGTGATGCCGACGAAGGACAGCACGCCGGACATCGGTAGGGGCTCCAGCATCTTGAAGAGCGACAGCTCCGGGGTCCAGGCCGTGATGGTCTCGGTCACGCCGGTGTAGCCCTCGGCGACGAACTGGGTGATCGCGGTGCCGCCGAAGGCGTTCATCCACAGGATCGAGACCAAGGTCGGGATGATCAGCACGCAGACGATGAACTCGCGGACGCTCCGGCCGCGCGAGACGCGGGCGATGAACATGCCCACGAAGGGCGACCAGGAGATCCACCAGGCCCAGTAGAAGGTCGTCCAGCCATGGAAATAGCTGGTGTCTTCCCGCCCGAAGGGATTTGAAAGCGCCGGCAGAGCCACGACATAATCGACCATGACATTGAAATAACGCACCAGGGCGGTTCCGACACCGCTCATGAACAAGACGAAAAAGAACAGTGCAACCGCCATGAACATATTGATTTCGGAGAGCCGCTTCACGCCCTTATCCATGCCAAGCAGCACCGAGCAAAGCGCAATCGCCGTGATGCCGATGATCAGGAGGACCTTGGTGACATCGGTCTTGGGGATGCCGAAGAGGTAGTTCAGACCGGCGCTGGCCTGTTCCGCGCCCAGGCCGAGCGAGGTCGCCAGGCCGAACAGCGTCGCGAAGACGGCCAGGGTGTCGATGATGTGGCCGAGCCAGCCCCACACGGCCTTGCCGAAGATCGGATAGAAGGCCGAGCGGATCGTGAGCGGCAGGCCGCGATTGTAGCAGAAGAAGGCGAGCGACAGCGCGACCACCGCGTAGATCGCCCAGGGATGCAGGCCCCAGTGGAAGATGGTCGCCGCCATGCCGAGCGCGCGCGCCGCCTCGGGCTCCTGGCCGGTCATGCCCAGCGGCGGGTTCTGGAAGTGGTAGACCGGCTCCAGCACGCCGAAGAACATCAGGCCGATGCCCATGCCGGCGGCGAAGAGCATGGCGAACCAGCCGGCGTAGGAGTAGTCGGGTTTCGCGTCGGGCCCGCCGATCCGGATCTTGCCGTAGGGCGAGACGACCAGGAACAGGCAGAACAGCACGAAGATGTTGCCGGCGATCATGAAGACCCAGTCGAATGTCGAGGTCAGCCAGGGCCGCAAGGCGCCGAACATCTCCGCGGCCCCCTCCTGGAACATCAGGACGAAGATGACGAAACCGACGATGACCACGGCGGAGATCAGGAACACCGGGTTGTGGATGTCGAGGCCGAGGATCCGAATGTTGTCCTGACCGACTTCGTAGTCGATGGCTGTTGCTTCGCTCACGCGTCTAGCCTCCTGCTTTCTGTCCGGAGGGCCGGTATCGAAACCACGAATGTCCCGGACCCCCGGGTTTTCGCTCCTTGGATCGAGCCCCTGCAGATGTCCTGCTCCGGGCCGATCGCCCGCACCGGGTGCGAACAAACAACGATATGGGTTCCGGGCCGGCCCGAAATCGCCCGAGGCCGCGCAAGGTTTGCCTATTTGCGACAGCTTCGCGGGGGCCGGCCGCGTTTCAGCGGCCGCGGCACGCCTCCCGGCTGCTGCCGAGGGCTCGGGCAGGCGGACCGCCTTATTGCCCGTCGCTGATCCCTTCGGGCGCGGCGACCGGCGCGCGGCCGGCGGCGCGCCGGGCGAGCCAGCCCGCGACGGCGCCGGCGGCACCCAGCGCGAGGGCCGGCAGCCAGACCCATTTGAGCTCGCTGGCCAGCACGGCGCTCCAGCGGCTGGCGAGGAAGTCTGAAAGCCCGATGGCCGAGACCCGGAGCGGCCGGACATCGAAGAAGTAGCGCTCGTTGGAGAAGGGCGAGAAGAACGCGATGCCGAGGCCGCCGCCGGTCAGCGCGTCGAGCAGCCCGTGGGAGACCAGGCAGAGAAAGAAGTAGAGCCAGAGCACGGCCGGCCTCAAGCGATAGGCGCGGGCGACCGCCAGGGCGACCAGGCCGCCCACGACGAGGGCGAAGAACAACG
>CAMYMY010000566.1 GCA_947259625.1 uncultured Kiloniellales bacterium
CCTTCGCAGCCTCGGTGACCACCTCTCGGGTGGGGAGCAGCAGATGCTGTCGATCGGTCGGGCGCTTATGACCAATCCGGACCTCCTGGTGCTCGACGAGGCGACCGAGGGCCTGGCCCCCTTGATCCGACGGGAGATCTGGTCGGTGATCCGGCAGATCAAGAGCGCCGGCATCGCCACGATCATCGTCGACAAGGACGTGAGCGCGCTGCTGTCGGTTTGCGACCGTTGCGTGATTCTCGCCAAGGGTCGCGTCGTCTACAGCGGCAGCTCCGCGGAGTTGAAGGAGAACCCCGGAATCCACCAGACGTACCTGGGGGTCTGACCGTTACCGTGTGAACTCGATCCGCCCGCCCGGCAGAAGGTAAAGCACCAGCGCTTCGCCATCGGTCACGGTGGGGTGGTGGGCCGAGCCCGGCTCGTTCACGCACCAGCCGGCGCCCTCTCCGTCGAACTTGGCCGTCGGCGTTACCGGCATGGTCAGGCAGATCTCGCCCGTGGGATGGGAATGGTGCGGTCCGACGATATCGCGGAGCTGGACCACGTCGACGCTCAGGTCGTGGGTTTCGGGACCGGGCTCGATGACCCGGCCGTACCGCCGGCCCTCGCCGCCCTGGCTGCACATCCAGCCGGCCCGGATGGCCTCGTGACAGGCGGCCTCGATGGCCTCGAAGGACTCGCTTGCGGGCGGAAAGCGCCGATTGAGATCGTCGGCGAGGGCTTGATCTATCGCCCGGCCGGCGATCGCCTCCATGACCGGTTTCATCAACGATCGAAACTGTTCTTGATCCATGGTCGTCCCTTTCATGCATTGCGCCGCGGGCGCATGATCACGCGTCCCCGCAGGCCGTCTGGTAGTCACGGATACGCTCGAGAATCGCCTCGGGGATCGGCGTGGACTTGAACGCAGGTCTGGAGATCAGGCAAGAGGTCACCTTGACCCGAAACAACTCCCCGCCGTCGTGGTACTTGCCGGTGATTCCAAAAGTGACCGAGCTGCGCCCCACGCGTTCGATCCTGAGCTCGGTCACCACATCGTCGTCCGGGCCCGGGGCGTCGAGAAAATCCATTTCGGCACGCACCGTTGGCATTCCCAGGGACATCTCGCGGTTGAGCTTGATCCAGGTGATGCCGAGGACCTCGCGGTTCCAGGCCTCCAGGGTTTCCATGGCGTAGTCGAGAACGCGTGGCGTGTAGATGATGCCGGCGGGATCGCAATCCCCCCACTTGACCTTTCGCGTAAGGGTGAAGACGGAAAGATCCGCCGGCCCGCTGTTGTCCTTCGCCACGACACGCCCCTCCTCGGACCGCCCGGGTGTTCCGGCGCCGATCTTGGCCTGCCCCGGTGCGGCCCCATCCTACGCCACCAAAACTGGGGCCACCATCAAGACCGGCAGGCCGACTCCGTTGACCCCCACCGAAATACGTAATATAGTACCGAAATATTCTTTTAGTCCAGCCACGCGAGGCGAACGGAGCCCGCAAAGCCCGGGAGACAGGCCCATGGGCGCAGACGCAGATAGGGAGTCCCGCATTCGGCCCTTGAGGCCGGAGGACCTCGAGCCCGTGGTCGAGATCGACAGGCGGATTACCGGTCGATCGCGTCGGGTCTTCTTCGAAAAGCGGCTGGCGGCGGCGCTTGCCGACAGCGGCGGGTTCATCTCGGTGGCGCTGGAGGACGGGAACGGCGCGCTGATCGGCTTCTCGATCGCCCGCGTGCAGACCGGAGAGTTCGGCGAGGACCGGCGGGTTGCCGTCCTCGACGTCATCGGGGTCGATCCCGTCAGTCAAAAACATCGACATGGAATGCAGCTTCTCGAAGCCATAACAGACTACGCGCGCAAGCACGGTGTCGACGAGCTCCGCACGCAAGTCGACTGGAACGATGGCGGCCTGATCGGATTCTTCGCTTCCGCCGGGTTCCTCTTGGCACCGAGCCAGGTTCTCGAACGGCCGACAACGCGAAGTCTTTAATACCTTTTGTGCTTAGCACGATTGGTCCGACGAAAGGGGACGCAGATGGCGACGACACCGGTTCCGGGGACTACCCGTCATCGTTTGGATGCCGGCGTGCCCGATTTCAGCGGCCCGGAGGGCGACGACTTCGAGGCGCTGTCGCGCGATCGGATCCCGGTCCGCTCTCTGCGGGAAGACGACCTCGATCTCATCGTCAGAATCGACGCCAAGCTGACCGGGCGCGATCGCCGCGCCTATTTCGAGGCCAAGCTGCGCGAGGTGATGAGCGAGACCGGCGTACGGATCTC
>CAMYMY010000567.1 GCA_947259625.1 uncultured Kiloniellales bacterium
GGAGGTCCGGCGCGTCATGGAGGGCGTCGAGCAGGGTCAGGTAGCTCTCGCCCGGCACGCAGAATAGCCGGTCCGCGCCCTGCTCGCGCAGGCAGTCGACCAGCAGCCCGGCGGCGCGGCGCGCCATCAGGCTCTCCCTCCGGGGTCCATGGGGCCGGCGGCCTCCAGTTCCCGTTTCAGCTCGTGCTTCAGGATCTTGCCGGCCGCAGTGACGGGCAGCTGATCGCGGATCAGGAACGCGGAAGGCCGTTTGTAGGGCGCCAGGCGCGCGGCGGCAAAAGCGGCCAAATCCTCGGCGTTTGGTGTCACGCCGGGCCGCGGCTGGACGAAGGCCACGACGTCTTCGTTGCCGTCCCTCGCCCGGCCGACGACCGCGACCAGCGCGACATCCGGATGGCCGGCGATCGCCCCCTCGACCTCCGCCGGATAGACGTTGAAGCCGGAGCGGATGATGAGCTCCTTGAGGCGGCCCACGATGTAGAGGTTGCCGTCCTTGGAAAGGCGGGCGAGGTCGCCGGTCTTGAGCCAGCCCTCGGGCGTCAGCACCTCGGCCGTGCGCCCGGGATCGCGGTAGTAGCCCTTCATGACCAGGCCGCCGCGCACCCAGAGCTCGCCGACCTCCCCCGTCGGCAGAGCCGCGCCGTCCCGGTCCACGATCCTCACCTCCACGTCGGCCAGCAGCGTGCCGGCGCTGTCGTCGTCGCGTGGATCGTCGATCGCCGTGGTCGAGACCGTGGGCGAGGTCTCCGTGAGCCCATAGCCGTTATAGAGCGGTATGCCGAACATGGCCTCGACCTCCCGCTTCAGGGCGAGGTCCAGCGGCGCGCCGCCGACGGAGATGTAGCGCAGGCGGGGCGCGGCGAGCGGCGCGCCGCGGGCGGCGGCGAGCGCGACCAGGTGGGCGTAGATCGCCGGCACGCCGCTGAACAGGGTGACGCCGTCCTCGGCCAGGGCCCGGGCCGTCTCTTCCGGCGTGAAGCGCGGGACGAGGTCGATCAGCCCCCCGTCGTGCAGGCTGCCCATGAACACGGCCGCCAGACCAAAGATATGGCTGGTCGGCAGCACGCAGTAGATCCGGTCGCCCGGGCCGAGCCGGCGGATACGGCAGGTCCGCTCGGCAATAAAGAGGATATTGCCCTGAGTCAGCATGACGCCCTTGGGCGCGCCCGTGGTGCCGGAAGTGTAGAGCAGCGCCGCGACCCGGTCTCGCTCCGGACCGGACTCGGCCTCCGGTTCGACGTCGCGCTCGGTCATCCGGTAGGCCACGCCCAGGTCTTCTAGGCCGGCTGCGCCCGCGGCACCGTCGCGCGCGGCATGGGCTTCGGCATCCGGCGAGACGCCCAGGGTGTACAAGGTGACGCGCGGGCGGGCATGGCCGCGGATCGCCTCGATCTCCGGCCAGGCGAGCCGGGCATTCAGGGGAACCGCCCAAGCGCCGATCCGCGACGCGGCCAGGAGAAAGGCGACCGCCGCGAGGCCGTTCTCCTGGACCACCAGGATCCGGTCGCCGGGCCGGACGCCGCGCTCGGCCAGGAAGGCGGCGGCGCGCTCGATGTCCGCCGCGAACTCGGCGTAGCTCCGCACCCGGCCGCCTTCGCGGACGGCCGGCGCCGCTGGCCTGTGGCGAGCCCAGAAGGCCACGGGCTCGTCGATCCGGTCGAATCCGGCCTGCGGCAGCTCGGACACCGCGCCCTGTGGCTCCGGTTGCGCCCGGCTCACCCCTGAATCTCCTTCAGCATGTTTCGCGCGATGACCAGCTGCTGAATCTGCGAGGTGCCCTCGTAGATGCGGAACAGGCGGACGTCGCGGTAGAACCGCTCGATGCCGTACTCCGCCAGATAGCCCGCCCCGCCGTGGATCTGTACCGCGCGGTCGGCGACCCGGCCGACCATCTCCGAGCTGTAATACTTGCACATCGCCGCCTGCTTGGTGATGGTCTCGCCCGCGTCCTTGCGCCGTGCGGCGTCCAGCACCATCGACCTGGCGGCGTAGCACTCCGTATCGCTGTCGGCCAGCATGGCCTGGACCAGCTGAAACTCCCCGATCGGCTTGCCGAATTGCTTGCGCTCGCTGGCGTAGCGCAGGGAATCGCGGATCAGCCGCTCGGCGATGCCGATGCAGACGCCGGAGATGGTCAGGCGCCCGCGGTCGAGCACTTTCATAGCAGTCTTGAAGCCCTGGCCCTCGCGGCCGCCGATGATCGCCTCGGCCGGCACGCGGCAGTCCTCGAAGATCACGTCGCAGAT
>CAMYMY010000568.1 GCA_947259625.1 uncultured Kiloniellales bacterium
GCAGCGGACCGGCCGCCTCGGCACCTTCGCCTCGTCGCTCGGCCAGGAGGCCGTCATGGCCGGCACCGGCGCCGCCATGCGGCCCGAGGACGTGCTGCTGCCCTCGTTCCGCGAGCAGGGGGCCCAGTTTCTCCGGGGCGCCGCCATGACCGACCTGCTGCTCTACTGGGGCGGCGACGAGAGGGGCAGCGATTTCGCCGGACCGCGCGAGGACTTTCCGATTTGCGTGCCGGTCGGCACCCACGCGGCCCATGCCGCGGGCGTGGCGCTCGCCTTTCAGCTGCGCGGCGAGGCGCGGGCGGCGGTCTGCGTCCTGGGCGACGGCGCGACCTCGAAAGGCGAGGTCTACGAGGCCATGAACCTGGCCGGCGTGTGGCGGCTCCCGGTGGTCTTCGTCGTCAACAACAACCAGTGGGCCATCTCGGTCCCGCGCGAGCGCCAGACCGCCGCCCGGACCCTCGCGCAAAAGGCCATTGCCTGCGGTTTCGACGGCGTGCAGGTCGACGGCAACGACGTGATCGCCGTGCGCGACGCGGTGGAGCGCGCGCTGGAGCAGGCGCGCTCCGGCGGCGGTCCCACCCTCGTCGAGGCGGTCACCTACCGCCTCAGCGACCACACGACCGTCGACGACGCCAGCCGCTACCGCGACGACGCGGAGGTCAGCGCGCGCTGGAAGGACGAGCCGATCCTGCGCCTCCGCAAGCACCTGACCGATGCCGGCGCCTGGAGCAAGGAGGACGAGGAACAGCTCATCGCCGAATGTGGCAAGGAGGTCGAGGCCGCGGCGGAGGCCTACCTGGCGACGCCGCCGCAGCCGGTCGAATCGATGTTCGACTGGCTCTACGCCGAGCTGCCCGGCGATTTGGCCGAACAGCGCGCCGGCCTGGTGGCCGAGGCGGGCTTGGCGGGAGGCGAGAGCGATGGCTGAAATCGCGCTCGTCGAGGCCGTGCAGCTTGCGCTGGCGCGGGCCATGGAGGAGGACGAGACGGTCCTGGTGATGGGCGAGGACGTCGGCGTCAACGGCGGCGTGTTTCGGGCGACCGACGGTCTGATCGCGCGCTTCGGCGACAAACGGGTGTTCGACACCCCGCTCGCCGAGGCGCTGCTGGCCGGTATCTCCGTCGGCCTGGGCGCGCAGGGCTTCCGGCCGGTCACCGAGTTCCAGTTCATGGGCTTCTTCTATCCGGCGATCGACCAAGTGGCGAACCACGCCGGGCGGCTGAGAAACCGGACGCGCGGACGCCTCACTTGCCCGATCGTCCTGCGCGCGCCCTACGGCGGCGGCATTCACGCGCCCGAGCATCATTCGGAGAGCTTCGAGGCGATGTTCGCCCATATCCCGGGCATCCGCGTGGTGATCCCGTCCTCGCCCGCGCGCGCCTACGGGCTCTTGCTGGCGGCGATCCGGGACCCGGACCCGGTGGTGTTTTTGGAGCCCAAGCGCGTCTACCGGGCGCCGAAGGAGGAGGTGGCCGACGACGGGGCGGCGGCGCCGCTCGACTGCTGCTTCACCCTGCGCGAGGGCAACGACATCACGCTCGTTACCTGGGGCGCCATGGTCCAGGAGACCTTGAGCGCGGCCGCGACCCTGTCCGGGCAGGGGATCGAGGCCGAGGTCATCGATGTCGCGACGCTGAAGCCGCTCGACATGGCGACGATCCTGACCTCGGTCGAGCACACCGGCCGCTGCGTCATCGTCCACGAGGCGCCGCTGTCCGGCGGTTTCGGGGCCGAGATCGCCGCGCGCCTGGTGGACCGCGGGCTGGTCAGCCTGACCGCGCCGGTGAAGCGGGTGGCCGGCTTCGACACGGTCATGCCGCTGCCCAGGCTGGAAGAGCACTACATGCCGAGCGCCCGCCGCATCCTGGCGGCCGTGCGCGAAATCTTGGAGTACGCATGACGACATTCAATCTGCCGGATCTGGGCGAAGGGTTGCAGGAAGCCGAGATCGTAACCTGGCACGTCGGAATCGGCGATCACGTGGTCGCCGATCAGCCGCTGCTCTCGGTCGAGACCGAAAAGGCGGTGGTCGAAATCCCCTCGCCCCAGTCCGGCCGGATCGCCAAGCTGTTCGGTGAGGCCGGCGAGATCGTCAAGATCGGCGCGGCCCTGGTCGAGTTCGAGGCGGCCGGCGCGGCCGACGCCGGAACGGTGGTCGGCAAGGTCCCCGAAGCCAAGCCCGCGGCGCCAGGGGCGGTGGCGGAGACGGAACTGCCGCCGGCCCCCGAACCCAAGGCGGGCGCG
>CAMYMY010000569.1 GCA_947259625.1 uncultured Kiloniellales bacterium
AGACCTTCCCTCGCCTTGCCGAGCGATCCCGCAGCATGGGCGACCGTCTCTCGGGCGGCGAGCAGCAGATGCTGTCGATCGGCCGGGCGCTGATGACCAACCCGGACCTCCTGGTGCTCGACGAGGCGACCGAGGGCCTGGCCCCCTTGATCCGACGGGAGATCTGGTCGGTGATCCGGCAGATCAAGACCGCCGGCATCGCCACGATCATCGTGGACAAGGACGTGAGCGCGCTGCTGTCGGTTTGCGACCGTTGCCTGATCCTTGCCAAGGGCCGCGTGGTCTACAGCGGCAGTTCCGCGGAGCTGAAGGAGAACCCCGGAATCCACCAGAAGTATCTTGGTGTCTGATCACCCATCACCGTGTGAACTGGATCTGCCCGCCCGGCAGCAGGTAGAGCACCAGGGCCTCTCCCTCCGAGACCGTGGGGTGGTGGGCCGAGCCCGGTTCGTTCACGCACCAGCCGGCGCCCTGCCCATCGAACTTGGCCGTGGGCGTTACCGGCATGGTCATGCAGATCTCGCCCGCGGGATGCGAATGGTGGGGTCCGACGATGTCGCGGAGCTGGACCACGTCGACGCTCAGGTCGTGGGTTTCGGGACCGGGCTCGATGACCCGGCCGAACCGCCGCCCCTCGCCGCCCTGGCTGCACATCCAGCCGGCGCGGATGGCCTCGTGACAGGCCGCCTCGATTGCCCCGAAGGATTCGCCCTCGGGCGGGAAGCGGCGGTTGAGATCCTCGGCGAGGCTTTGATCGACGGCGCGGCCGGCGATCGCCTCCATGACCGGTTTCATCAACGATCGAAACTGTTCCTTCTCCATGTAGATTCCTTTCGTCCTTGGCGCCGTGGGGCCGCGATCACGCTTCCCCGCAGACTTTCCTGTAGTCGTGGATACGCTCGAGCAGGGATTTGGGTATCGGGGTCGGCTTGAACGCAGGCCTGGAGATCAGGCAGGAGGTCACCTTGACCCGGAAGAACGCCCGCCCGTTGCCGTCGTCGCCGGTGATCAGGAAGGTGATCGAGCTGCGCCCCACCTGCTCGACCCTGAGCTCGGTCACGACATCCTCGTCCGGGGCCGGCGCGGCAAGGAAGTCCATCTCGGCGCGCACCGTCGGCCAGCCCATGGACATTTCCCAATTGAGCTTCATCCAGGGGACGCCCAGGACCTCGCGGTTCCAGGCCTCGAGGGTTTCCATGGCATAGTCGAGAACCCGCGGCGTGTAGATGATGCCGGCGGGGTCGCAGTCGCCCCACTTTACCCGGCGCGTGACGTTGAAGGCGGACGGCTTCGCCGAACCCCCAGTCTCTTTCCCCAAGACCCGCTCCTCCTTCGACCGCGCGCAAGCGCCAGCATTCTACGCCACCCGACCCGCCGCCGCCATCGGCGCCTGCGCGCCGTGATCGATTGACGTTCGAACAAATACGCAATATAGTACCGAATTATCTCTTTAGTCCAGCACGGCTGGGCGACGGATCGCGGGAGCTCAGGGAGAGGGGCGCATGGGCGCAGAAGCGGAATCCCACCTTCGGCCCTTGAGGCCGGAGGATTTCGAGGCAGTCGTCGAGATCGACAGGCGGCTCACCGGCCGGACGCGGCGGGTGTTCTTCCAGAAACGGCTGGAGGCGGCGCTCGCCGACGGCGGCGGCTTCATCGCCGTGGCGTCGGAGGACGCGGAGGGCCGGCTGATCGGGTTCTCGATCGCCCGCGTGCAGTCGGGCGAGTTCGGCGACGACCGGCACGTCGCCGTGATCGACGTGATCGCGGTCGATCCCGACAGCCGGAAGCACGGGCAGGGGACGCTGCTGCTCGAGGAAATCACCAGATACGCGCGCAAGCGCGGCATCGACGAGCTGCGCACCCAGGTCGACTGGGGCGAGGGCGGGCTGATCGAGTTCTTCGGCGCGTCCGGCTTTGTCCTGGCGCCGAGCCAGGTGCTCGAACGCGCGACGGCGCGCAACCTCTGAAACGGCATCGACCCAAGGAAAGGCGAGACCCATGGCGACGACACCTGATCCCGGGATCACGACGCCCCGTCTGGACGCCGGCGTGCCGGACTACAGCGACACGAACGGCGACGATTTCGAGGCGCTGTCGCGGGATCGGATCCCGGTCCGCTCTCTAAGGGACGACGACCTCGATTCCATCGTCAGAATCGACGCCAAGCTGACCGGGCGCGATCGCCGCGCCTATTTCGAGGCCAAGCTGCGCGAGGTGATGAGCGAGACCGGCGTACGGATCTC
>CAMYMY010000570.1 GCA_947259625.1 uncultured Kiloniellales bacterium
CGCCCGACCAGGGCGCCGGCCGCGCCCCAGTCGTTGAGCGCCCGCGGCCGGGTCTCCAGGCGAAAGCGGCCGGTGCCACGACGGCAGGCGTCGAGGTGCAGTCCATAACGCGGCGTGCGCCCCGTGAGCGCCGCAGCCAGCGCCGAGGGGCCGCCCTCGAAGTTGCTGCGCGCGCCCAGCACGCTGTTGGCGTAGATCACCGAGCCGGTGTCGCCGAAGGCCAGGTGCTCGCCCAGCACCGGCGGCATGATCGTCTGGTAGTTGATGCAGGTGTCGGTCATCAACACGCCCAGTGCCTCGAAGGCCGTGACCATGCGCCGTTCGAGCTCGACAAAGGACCGGTCCTGGCGCAGCCGCTCGTAGGCCTTGAAGTCCGTGCCGCGCGGATCGGTGATGGTCGGCACCACGACCTTGCGCTCCGCGTCCGGCGCCGCGGCCAGGCGTTCCAGGAACGCGACCCCGGCCTCGCCGAGCGCCTCGCTGTCGGCCATGATATGGACTTGGCTGACCTCGACGAGATCCTCCGCGTCGAAGAAGCCGGCGACCTGCACCAAGTGCTCCATGGCCAGGCGCCGCGACTCCCCCCGCGCGCCGGACAGCATGGCCTCTTCGTCGCCCCTCAATGCCACCATCGTCCGAAGGACTCCCGCCCGGTCATACCCGGATCATGCCGGGTCCAAGGCGAAACGGCCAAAGAATTTCTCGACGGCGGGAGAGAAGAGCGGGGCTAACCGTGGGACTCGGCGGTCGGCCGGTGCAAGCTGTCCTTCAGGAGAGCGGCGAAATCCTCGGTCAGGCGCGACCTGGGGCGGTGGGCCGGGTAGAGCAGGGCGGTGTTGAAGAAGATCGCGGGCCGGAACGGACGGACGACGACGCCCCGCTCGGCGAAGTCGGCGGCGGTAAAGGGATCGACGATGCCGGCGCCCCGGCCGCGCTCGACCAGCTGGCAGACCACCGCCGAGAGCTGCGCGACCACCTGGACCGAACGCTTGACGCCGGCCTCTTCGAAGGCTTGGTCGATCTCGAAGCGGACCCGGTGCTCGGTGCCCAGGGAGACGAAAGGCACGCCGTCCAGATCGCGCGACTCGATCACCGTCTCGGATGCCAAGGGGTGCCCGGCGGGCAGGACGCAGACCGCCTCGCTCGGATCCAATGGCTCGACCTCGATTGCCGGATGGTCGACCGGCATGACCGCCAGGCCGAGGTCGAACTGCTGGGCGGCGATCCAGTCGATCACCTTCTCGGACGAGCGCACCTCCAGGGTCACGTTGAGGCCCGGGCGCGTCTCCATGAAGCGGTCGAGCACCTTCGGCACGAAGCCGAGCGTCAGTGCCGGCATGCCGACGATGCGCAGGTGGCCGGTCCGGTTGGCGCGGATGTCCTCGGCCGTGCGCGCCAGCTTGTCGATGCCGATGAAGGACTTCTCGACCTCGCCGTCGAAGATCTCAGCCTCCGGCGTCGGGAAGAGGCGTCCCTTGATGCGCTTGAACAGGGGAAAGCCGAGATCCCGTTCGAGCTGGCCGATCATGCGGCTCACCGCCGGCTGCGATACGCGCAGCATGGCCGCCGCCTCGGTCGTGGTGCCGGCGACCATCAGGGCGTGAAAGGCCTCGATATTGCGGATCTTCACGGCACGCTCGTTTCAACGGAGGAAACACAGGCTATAACATTTGCGCATAGATAACATGATTCTTGATATTTGACAGCATACGTTTTCCTGATGTTTGCTTGCATCCTGCCGTATTCGTTTCCGATCGGATTTCGATCAATCAGGATTCACACGCAAGGATGGGGAGGCAGAGGATGAAGAAGATAGCGCTCTTGGCGGGCTGCGTGGCCTTGGCGGCCGCGGTCGCGCCGGCCCAGGCGGAGACGCCGACGCTCTATTTCGGCTCCTACGGGGGCTCCCACGAAAAGCTCATGAAGGAGCGGATCATTCCGCCCTTCGAGGAGGCCAACGACGCTAAGGTGGTCTTCGTCGCCGGCAACTCCACGACGACCCTGGCGCGGCTTCAGGCCCAGAAGGGCCAGCAGGAACTGGACGTCGTGTTTCTCGACGACGGCCCAATGTACCAGGCCGTGGTGCTCGGCTACTGCGCCGACGTGGCCCAGGCGGCGATCTTCGACGACATCTACGACATCGCGAAGATGGGCACCTCCAAGGCGGTCGGTGTGGGCTTCGTCGCGACCGGCCTGTCGTACAACAAGGAGATGTTCGAGAAGAACGGCTGGGC
>CAMYMY010000571.1 GCA_947259625.1 uncultured Kiloniellales bacterium
TCCTTGGAGTCCGAGTTGAAATATTGATTCAATAGGCCGGATTTCGTCACAACAATGATTCGTCCACACTGCCTTCCCGGTTCACTTGTTGCGCAATCGGTGCTGGCGTCTGCATTTTCACACAGCCAAGACCCACTCCAGACCTTCGGGCTTTCGACCGCAACGGTTGGAAAGAGCCCGATCCCGACTCGCCCGACATATGCTGCAAGCGCACGCAGCAAGCTACCCTCCGTGAGACTGTAGCGTTTCATGTTGCGGCGCGAAGGACAGAGCGGACCTTCGCCCGAAAAGCAGCATAAATGACGCCGTGACGACCGAGTCGCGGACGGAGCAGACTTTCATCAGGCCAGCCCGAATGGCGGCTTGCCGAAGATCATGCCCGCCACAGATCGCCTCCCCCGTAGCGCGTTACCCATCTCGTCCAGGTTCGTCCGGATTACTGGAGAACAGCGCGATCTTGTTGCCTTGTGGATCGCGGAGGTAGCCGACGTAGAAATCGGGCCCGTAGGCGTCGCGGAAGCCCGGTTGGCCCTCGTCCCGGCCGCCAGCGGCGAGCGCGGCGGCGTGAAGGTCACGGACTTGTTGCTGGCTTTGCACATGGAATGCGATCATCGCACCGTTCCCTGCCGATGCCGGTCGTCCGTCGAAGGTCGGCTTGACGTAGTAGTCGGGCGAAACGGCAGGCTGACCCGGTTGTGCCGGGAGCACATAGCTCAGGCCCTCCGGGCCTTCCTTGAACCCGTAGCCGAGGGCCGACATGAACGCCGAGTAGAAGCGCTTCGCACGCTGGATGTCGTCGGCACCGACGGTGACGTAGCTGATCATACTGCGGGTCCCTTGCCGAAGGTTCGGTCATTGCGACCGGTTCTACCTGACGCTTCTAGATCAACACGCCATGCGGCTCAAGATACCGATGCAAGGATCGACGCATGACCAGCCATTCAGGCCTATCGCAGCATCAGTCAATTTGGGCTCACTCGAGACCTTCGCCGTGCCTCTCATGAATGGCCGGTCCGGGAAGAGCCGCCGTTCGCTGCGCAGCGCAAGAACTCACACAAGGCGGGACGGAGCAGACCTTGCCGCCGAGGTTAGGTCAGTTCCTTCAATCCGGCCGGAGTTTCGATAAGCGCCCGGTATCGCAGTCTAGGGCCATAAACGATCACCGGCGGGCGGTCGATGGCCAGTTCGCGGAAAAGCGCCTCGATGCCGGTTGGGGCCGGGTGCTCCAGGGTGAAGGAAGATAAGCGCGCGTCCAGATCAGGGATAGTAGCGATGTAGCTGGAATCGCCCCTATGGTCGATGATCGAAGGAGCGGCACCGTCGCACGGAAGCGAGCCATCCGTCGGAATGGTGAAAGAAAAAGTCGGGTCGACCGCCGGAAGGGCAACTTTGCCCCCAAAGATCGCCGCATGGATTGATAGAACGGAATCAATATCTTCCGTGTTGGCGACCCACCCGCGCAGGCGACGACCCTCATCCCAGTCCGCCCTGACCTGTTCCTGATTGTCGAGACCGAACCATCGGGACCGGCCGGGGTCAGCCCCTTCGGGGTCAAAGGCGACGATCTCCAGATAGACCGAGTTCCCGAGCTGAAGCCGGTGATTATGCGTTCCCATGTAATCATGGCGACTTCCGAATGGCACGCCGAGACCCAAGCAATCGCGGACATGCGAAACCCCTTCGGACAGAGAGGGGGCTATCACGGTGAGGTGGTCGAGCTTCAGCAATTGTGGCACGCTCCTGAGCTGTCGAGGTATCCCATGCAATTCAGCATACCGCGAAACGCGGCGGCGGCTATGGGCTCGCAGCAGCCGTTGTGAGGTTTGTCGGATTAATGGGTCCTGCCCCAAGCGAATTGAGCCGTCCAGACAGCCAGATTTTGAATTTGGGAATCAGGAAGTAGGCCGCATCCAGGCCGCGGCGCCGAGGATTCGGCCGGGGCCGCCTTCGGCGTCCTCCTGGACGATCACGGCGCAGCCATCGATATCCTCGCCCAGAATCTCGTCACGCGGCAGCGAGACGGTCATCGCCTCGCCCTTCCACATGCCGATCGGGCGCATGGAGCGGACGATGTTGTTGTAGGTGATGGTGCGGCCGTGATTTTCGCCGCGGCCGATGGCGACCTCGGCCTCGGACGTATAGGTGACCAGGCGGACAGTGGTGTGGCCAGCCTGAAGATCGGCGCCGCTGATGGTGATGTTGATGGAGCCGTCTTC
>CAMYMY010000572.1 GCA_947259625.1 uncultured Kiloniellales bacterium
ACGGTGCTGCTCAGCGCCTTCGCCGGCGCGCCGGCCAGGCTCGCCGGAACCTTCACGGTGAAGAATGGCGTGGTCGTGACCCGGGACGCGACGATCGTCGGCAAGGACGCCCGCGCCCTGACCCAAGCCAAGGCAGACCTACCGCGCTGGCGCCTGGACAGCCGGACCGAGGTGTTCCGCGAGGAGGACCCCAAGACACCCTACCTGACCGCCCGGCTCGAGGGCCCGCTCGACGAGCCCAACGTTCAGGTCGGCGGCCAGCCGTTCCGGCGGCAGGCCCCGGCCCCGGCGCCGGAGGGTGCGGGCGACAGCCCGGCCCAGCCGGAAGCCGCCCCCGCGCCGCGCGAGAAGATCAAGCCCGAGGACATCATCAAGGATCTGCTCAGAGGGCTGGGGGGTTAGCCGCCTGTACCGGGCCCCACAAGACACCGCCGGGATTGCTTCATGGGGCCGACATTCCAGTGGACGCGCTACGGCATTGCCGTATAGAGTGACGAAACATGCCGTTCGAATGGGATGAACGCAAACGCCGGATAAACCTGGAAAAGCATGGGGTCGATTTTGCGGCGGCCACGAAGGTTTTCGAGGACCCCAACCTGTTGGAGCGTCGCGACAGGCAGCGAGACTACGGCGAGCCGCGATTCCAGGCTATCGGCGCAGCCGGAGACGTGGTGCTCTTCGTGGTCTACACGCTGCGCAGCGGTAAGATTCGCATAATCTCGGCCCGGAGGGCCACTGGAAATGAGCGCAAGAGGTATGTCAAAGCACAAGGTCGCTAAACGCACGGCCGCGAAGAAGGCCACCCATGCCGTGAGCAAGCGCGTGTCGCGGAAGCCGGTCGGGGACCGAACCGACTGGAAGCGGCTGCGCGCGATGACTGAGGACGAGGTGCTCGCGGCGGCCCGGTCGGACGAGGACGCGCAACCGCCGACCGAAAGCGAACTGGAGGAGTTTCGCCCGGTCCCGACGGTCGACGTGAAGGCGGTTCGGCGCCGGCTCGGCCTGTCGCAGGCGGCCTTCGCCTCCCGGTTCGGCGTCAACCTGCGCACGGTGCAGGACTGGGAGCAGGGCAGGCGGCGCCCGGAGGGGCCCGCGCGCCTGCTGCTCGCGGTCATCGAACGCGACCCCGACGTGGTGCCGCGGGTGCTGGGCGCGCCGGAAGCCAAGGAGGGCAAGGACAGGAAACAGGATATCCATGTTGTTCCGCATCCGGCGGGCGGCTGGGCCATCCGCCGCGAGGGGGCGAGCCGGGCGAGTGCCCGTCACGAGACCCAGCGCGCCGCCATCGCCGCCGCCCGCGCCCGCGCCGAGCGCGAGTGCGTCGCCGTCGTCGTCCACCGCCGCGACGGATCCGTGCGCGCGAGCGCCGGGTGAGAGGGATTCTCGGTCTTGATCAGGATCTGTCGTCATCCAGACAGACCGGCGTTCCTATCCTCAAATCCTTCGCGACCGCTCGAGCAGGTAGACCCGCACCGCGCTGGAAAGGTTGCCCTGGCGGTCGCGGTCGATCTTCTCGACCAGGGCCGCGAGCGACAGGCCCTCGCTGTGGGCCTGGTCCTTCAGGGCCTGCCAGAAGGCCTCCTCCAGGCTGAACGAGGTGCGGTGGCCGGCGATCGTGACCGAGCGCTTGCGGACCGCGGCGCCCGGCGGGCCGGAGGCTGGGGCGTCAGGGCTCGGCACGGGGTCCCACCATGCGCTCCGGCCGCACCCAGGCGTCGAACTGCTCGGGCGTAAGCAGGCCGAGCGCGACCGCGGCCGCCTCGAGCGTCGTGTTCTCGGCGTGGGCCTTCTTGGCCGCCCGGGCCGCGTTGTCGTAGCCGATGTGGGGGGTGAGCGCGGTCACCAGCATGAGCGACCGCCGCAATGACTCCGCGATGCGGGCCTCGTCGGCCTCGAGGCCCGCGACGCAGTTCTCGCGGAAGGAGTCGCAGGCGTCGCCGATCAAGCGGGCCGACTGCAGCAGGCTGTAGATCAGCACCGGCTTGAAGACGTTGAGCTCGAGGTGGCCGCTCGCGCCCGCCACGGTGGCCGTCACGTGGTTGCCCATGACCTGGACGCAGACCATGGTCATCGCCTCGCACTGGGTCGGGTTGACCTTGCCCGGCATGATCGAGGAGCCGGGCTCGTTGGCCGGCAGGCGCAGCTCGCCAAGGCCGCAGCGCGGGCCCGAGCCGAGCAGCCGGATGTCGTTGGCGATCTTCATCAGCGAGGCG
>CAMYMY010000573.1 GCA_947259625.1 uncultured Kiloniellales bacterium
GGCGGCGAGCCTGCTGGACGCGGTGGGTCTGGCCCTGGCGATCGACCTCCACGTCGTGCACAGCGAGGTGTTGCGGGTATCCAGGCCACGACCGTCGACGCTCCTGGGCAAGGGCGCGCTGGAGGCGCTTGGCCGGCTGATCGCCGCCGAGGAGGTGACGCTTTGCGTGATCGACGCGGCGCTCAGCCCGATTCAGCAACGCAACCTGGAGCAAGCCTGGAACTGCAAGGTCATAGACCGCACCGGCCTGATCCTGGAAATCTTCGGCGCCCGGGCGCAGACCAAGGAAGGCAGCCTACAGGTCGAGCTGGCGGCGCTCAGCTACCAGCGTTCGCGGCTCGTGCGGTCCTGGACCCACCTGGAACGCCAGCGCGGCGGTTTCGGCTTCCTCGGCGGTCCGGGCGAAAGCCAGCTGGAAATCGACCGCCGTCTGACCTCCGAGCGCATCGCCCGCATCAAGCAGGACCTCGAACAGGTCAAACGCACGCGCCAGCTGCACCGTAGGTCCCGGCGGCGCGTGCCCTATCCGGTGATCGCCCTGGTCGGCTACACCAACGCCGGCAAATCGACCTTGTTCAACCGCCTGACCCGCGCGAAGGTCCTGGCGCGGGACCTGTTGTTCGCCACGCTGGATCCGACCATGCGCAAGGTGCGCCTTGGGTCCGGCCCGGACGTCATCCTGTCCGACACCGTGGGGTTCATTTCCGACCTGCCGACCGATCTGGTCGCGGCGTTCCGCGCCACACTCGAAGAGGTCGCCGAGGCGGATCTGATCGTCCATGTCCGCGACATCGCCCATCCGGACAGCGAGGCGCAATGCCGGGACGTGGAGCGCGTCCTGTCGGAGCTCGGACTGGAGGACAAGCTGGAAGGCGGCATGATCGAGGTCTTGAACAAGATCGACCTCCTGGACCGGGAGAGCCGCGATATCCTCGCGGCGCGTACAGCGCGGCACGCCGACCAAGTCGCGGTCTCGGCGGTCACCGGCGAAGGCCTCGACGATCTTCTCGCGCTCGTGGCGCGGCGGCTCGCGGAAGGCAAGGACGTGGTCGAGCTGTCCGTGCCCCATGACGACGGAGCGGCGTTGGCCTGGCTCTACGATCACGGCGAAGTCTTGAGCCGGCGGGACGACGAGACCTTCGCGCACCTGCAGGTCAGCCTCGACCCGGGCGGCCTGGCGCGCTTCAGGCGGCATCACCCCGGCAAGGGCTTGGAGTCGGCTTGATTCCTGGAGTCTCTCAGCTTCGGCGCAGCGGTTGACTCGGGCCCCGGCCCAATCTATATGCCCTTTAGCACTCTTTATGGGGGAGTGCTAAAGAGCCGGTTCTGGACTTAGGGATAGGGAGATCAGGGTCATGAAATTCAGGCCGTTGCATGACCGCGTCGTGGTGGAGGCTCTCGAGCAGGAAGAGAAAACCGCGGGCGGCATCATCATCCCGGATACCGCGAAGGAAAAGCCCATGCAGGGCAAGGTGGTCGCCGCCGGCCCCGGTGCCCGGGGCGAAAGCGGGGACGTTACGCCCTTGGACGTCAAGGCCGGCGACCGGGTGCTCTACGGGAAGTGGTCGGGAACCGAGGTCAAGGTCGACGGCAAGGACCTCCTGATCATGCGCGAGTCCGACATCATGGGTATTTTGGAATAGGAAAGGGACAAGGACCATGGCTGCAAAGGACGTCAAGTTCTCCGGCGACGCGCGCGACAGAATGCTCCGCGGCGTCAACATCCTGGCCGACGCGGTGAAGGTCACGCTCGGTCCAAAGGGCCGCAACGTCGTGCTCGACAAGGCCTTCGGCGCGCCGCGGATCAGCAAGGACGGAGTCACGGTCGCCAAGGAGATCGAGCTCTCCGACAAGTTCGAGAACATGGGCGCCCAGATGGTCCGCGAGGTCGCGTCCAAGACCAGCGACCTGGTGGGAGACGGCACGACGACGGCGACCGTCCTGGCCCAGTCGATCGTGCGCGAGGGCTGCAAGGCCGATGCTGCCGGCATGAACCCGATGGACCTGAGGCGCGGCGTCGATATGGCCGTCGAGGCGGTCGTGGCAGAGCTCGAAGGCGGTTCGAGGAAGGTGTCGACCTCCGAGGAGATCGCCCAGGTCGCCACGATCTCGGCCAACGGCGACACGGAGATCGGCGAGATGATCGCCGAGGCCATGCAGAAGGTCGGCAACGAGGGCGTGATCACGGTCGAGGAGGCCAAGAGCCTG